>DKXQ01000028.1 GCA_002493085.1 Lachnoclostridium sp. UBA7122 | reverse complement strand
TATTTATTGAACGATATACTAGTTATGTCATTGTCATTGGAACAGGCAAACAACTACATTAACAACATTGAAAATAAAAAGTCCCTTCTCTCCATGCAGTCCTTCCTTTACATCTGTGAATATCTGGGCGTGATGCCCCAGGAATTTTTTGACGAAGGGAACCCGGATCCGCAAGCCTTAAAGGAATTTATCACAGAGGCAAAAAAATTGGATTCCCGGTCAATGGGTTATATCTTCGGCATTATGAAAGAACTGAACAGCAAGCGCTAAGGCGGCCACGGTGCTGGCCGCTTTTGCTATTCTGTAAATTTTTTTGTATCCCCTTGCATAAATCCCCCAAAGTGGATATACTATAAGTAAGAAAGTAAGAACTTCCAACTTTCAAACTTAAAAAGGAGATGATTCTATGCTGGCCGAATTACGCCAAAAAGCCCAGGTCACGATACCAAGAGAAATCATTGTCAAGCTCGGCCTGTCAGAAGGTGACAAGCTGGACATTTTCGAGAAAGATGGTTCCATCTGCATCATGCCGGTAGTCGTCTACCCGAAGAAATATCTGAGCGAGCTCAAAGAAGAAATCAGTGGTGTAAAGGCAAAGCTCGCATCCGGGGAACAGCCTGTCTTTGACAGCGTGGACGCCCTGTTTGACAAATTGGAGGCAGAATAATGGCGTATGAATTTACCTTTACGCCCCGTTTCCAAAAGCATTTTAAGGGTCTGACCACACAGGAGAAGAAGCAGCTTAAAAACAAGCTGGAACTTCTGGCTGAAAATCCTTCCCATCCGTCGCTGCGGACCAAACGCATCCAGGGCACCACGGACCTTTTCGAGTGCAGCGTCAACATGGACATCCGCATTATCTGGTATTACGAAGGCGATAAAATGATTATCCTGGTGGACGTAGGGCATCACGGCATATTAAGGCAGTTTTAAGCAGCGGGGCGGTACGCCATGACAGCGTACCGCCTTTTGCTCTGCTTGGAATATATGGCAAAGTTATATGGTTTATAATTGCTACGATAATCTTAGGAATTGGACACATTGAAATACATATGCAACATAGTAAGAAACTTAAATCTTTGAGGTTCCTTTAGAAAAACACATATAATCGAATGCGGCAATTTAAGAGGAAAGCCTCTGTTGGTCTTTCATGGCGGCAATGCGGCAACTGCATATAATTTAAAATATTGCGGGTTTTTACTGGATGACTTTCATGTTTATGCTGTTGATACAATCGGACACCCTGGCAAAAGCGCAGAGGTTTCCTTATCGCCCCGAAATCATGATTATGGGAAATGGGCAGTTGATGTAATAAATGGCCTAGTATTTAACGAAATGTCTTGTTTCGGAGGTTCGTTTGGTGCAGGAATATTGGTAAAAGCCATGTGCATTGCGCCAGAGGTCATTAAACGAAGTTATGGAAATCTGACGCAGACGCATGGGAGGGGGAGTGTTTATTTTTAGGGGTACAGTTCACCAAAATTTTTCTATTAAATTTGCCAATTCCTCTGGTGCTTCAATATTCACTTCATGTCCAGCCTGCGCTACCCAATAAAGCTTTGAATTCAGCATTTTATTGTTCATGCTAATTGCTGCTTTTTTGTTTACCTTGTCCTTTTCTCCACAAATAATCATTACCGGACAAGTAAGCCTGCTTAATTCTGCCCGGAAGTCCAATCTTAACATAGATTTTGTTAAAGATATTGTATCCTTTTTGGATATACCCATTTCCAAAAACTTTATTTCAGGCATAAGATGAAATACTATATTCTGGACATAAAGCATCCCTTTGGGCATCTTAAACTGTGGTGCAATTAAAATCAAAGATTGCACCTTCTGCAAATGCTCTGCTGCATAATTTAATGCTAAAACTGCTCCCAATGAAATACCGCATATATTTATCATGCCATGATATTCATTGCATGATTTTTCAAACTGTCTGAACATATTTGGATAATTTATGTTCTGGCCTTTTAACATCGAAAATAAATCCGGACATACAGGGGATTGTATACGCAAAACAGAGAAAACTTTATCCCAGCTTGCCGCTGTCTGCCCCAGTCCATGTAAAAAGATGTATTTTTCATTCCTGCTTTCCATAAAACTGCTAAACCTCCTTATGATTAATACCTTATGAATGTATGTATATCTGTTAAATGAAATGCCTTATAATCCACAAGGCATTTCATAATCTCTATATATTTGCAACATTACTAATTTGGTCTTTCAATAAATTTACCATTTCATCATCTATAATAGGTACCCCCATCTTTTCGAGCATTTCCTTTAGAAACAAAAACTTATGAAACACTTCTTCCTCTGTTGCCGGATAAACAGCCGGATACAGCCATACATCTCCAAGAAAGGGTATCAGTTCAGCAATTTCCTTTGCATATTCAGTATGGACAGAACCATCCCGTATCCCTTCTTCAATCAATTCCAGCCAGAGAGGAGAAAGATTACGACGATTTGTTTCCATCATTTCTGTAAAAATGCGCGGATTTTGAAGCAGAGGCAGCGTCTGTATTTCAATCTGAACACTTTTAAAATTTGCCTGATTTAATCTGATAACCTCCCTCATTTTCTCCAAAGCATTTAAATCACTGCGTTTTTTTACAGCTATAAACGGATTACTCTCCAAAAACATTCTATCGCTTAAAGCAACTATAATTTCTTCTTTAGATTTAAAATGATGATAAATTGCGCCCTTTGTTAAACCTCCAAGCTTATCAACAATATCTTGTATCGTTGTGTTATCATATCCTTTTTCAAGAAAAAGCTTCTGGGCAACTTCCAAAATCTTCTCTACTGTAAATTCTGGATACTTATTTCGAGCCATATTAGCCTCCTTTTAGATAACATTCATACGGTATGTATTAATGTTATCACTTTTTTCTTTATTTGTAAAGATATATTGTAGATATAGATAGTGTAACTTTACCTGGGTATATGAAAACTTAATTAGAATTTCACTGGAACTAAGATACTGTTCTTCTTGTTTTGTCCACCTTATAGGGTACATTATATTCAGCCTGTCCGTATTTTTTCGTTTTAACTTATTTGTACTGTACTAACTCATCCATCGGTATTCTCGTCTGGCTGTGCCTGTCTTTGCCTGCCTCCGGTTCTGCTGAATATCCTAATGCAAGGATATTTACCGGCTCCAGATTTTCCGGCAGGCCTAATCCCTGTTTCAATACATCCGGCTTAAAATAACAAATCCATACGCTGCCAAGTCCCAGCTCTGTGGTCATATGCATCATGTGGTCAGTCAGAATGGAGGCATCAATATCTGTCGTTACCATGCTGTCAAATGGGCGTGTCCATGCCTTGCTTTTATCTGCACATACCACAACTGCTACTGGGGCATTATAAATATTTGCCGATTCAGAAACTGCAGACAGCCCCTCCCTTAAATCCATAACTGGGACCTCTATAGATGTCAATCACTTACGAACCAGGAGTTATATCTGTTTTCCCCGCCGGTATCCCACACGAAGTAAACGCCGGCGAAGATGGTTTATACTTATTTGCAAAGTTCATGCCCGCCTTGTGCTAAACCCAGACTATCTTTATAGCAGAAATGGTCTGAAAAGACCATTTTTGATTCAAACCGTCCCGCCAATAGAATCAATCTTTGTAAAATGTTTCTATAGCCTGCATAAAGAAATGTGCTGTCCCATCACCATATTTCTCATTTGTATTTGCTTTGACCTGTTCATTGTGGTAAGTCTGTGCAAGGGAAAGCATCATTCCCTTTTCATCTTTTACCTGGCAGAGTTGTTTCATAACAAAACCATATTCTCCAATTATCTCCTTTACTTCAAAGGAATCCACAGAGTATTCCCGCCTGCCGGCTAATTTTTCTAAAATAGCGTCAATGCGTTTCTGGTAGCTTTCCGCAACCTCTTTGCTGATTGGATTTTTTACAGTAGCAAGATACCCTTCCTTTCCGCCAAACCATTCCACCATTTTCTGATAACGTTTCTGCATATCTTCACTGGAAACTGTCTTAATGTAATGCTCCTGCCACTGTTCCAGCCCACCAAATTCATCTATAGCTGTTTTTTTGATTTCTTCTGGCATATGGTCTATCATTGCCTGAAACATTTCCTCCATCTCTGTCTTGTTGAAAATTGCAAAATCCATTCTATTATCTTCTTCCAGAATATCATCAATGTTTGCAACCAGATGCTTCATACGTTCAATCTTTGCCATGAGCATCTTTCGTTGCATTTGTAATATATGGTTTCTGTCAAGAGCAGGATTTTCCATAACAGCTTTGATTTCTTTCAAAGGAATATCAAACTCACGAAAGAACAATATCTGTTGCAACCGTTCTAAAGCCTTATCGTCATAAAGCCGGTATCCGGCATCACTCTTATCTGTTGGTTTCAGTAAACCAATTTCATCATAATAGTGAAGCGTGCGTACGCTGATACCTGTAATATTTGAAATTTCCTTTACTGTCCTCATTGCGTCCTGGCCTCCTGTTCCTGATAAGACCACTATAAACTATTACGCTCCGTAAGAGTCAATAGATTTTTTAATTTATTTCACCCCATCAATGGAATCATTGTAAAAAGCAATCTTATAATCCAGATTATTCAGATATTCCACCCATTTCTTCTGCTTTATATCTGTAAATCCAATGAACTGCTTGAAACAGACGACCTTTTCATAAACGTATTGCCACTTTTAACAAGCGTACTTTCTACGGACTCCCCTGTAACATTGTCTAATTATGCATCCAGCAGTAAGCTTCCTTTGCAGAACCAGTTAATATCTATAATATACACCACTTTACAACTTTTTTAAAAATAAATGACGCACAAAGCATGTTTCGTAGTATAATATATTTGCAAAAAAATCAAACGAAAGAGGTAACCTTGTATATCAGATTTATTATACAACAAAAATACAATAATAGACAAACTTTTTTGCTATTTTTCTTTTTACTTTGTTAATTTTAACTATAAAAAAGTCTGCATACTGTCTATGTAGGATAGAAATAAAGTTTACCACAATTTATGCCGAAATATAATAGAAAATATGCAACATTGGCAGCAATTATGTTACCAATGCACTGGAGGTTACTATGGAAATCCAATTAAGTTTATTTGAAGCGGTTTTAGATTTAATATACATAGATTTAAGGATTATTGTTGGGGGAATATTATTGATAACAGGAACAATGTATTGGCTATATAAGAAAAATAAAAGTATAGCGAAAATTAGAATGACTATTACTTTAATAGTTTTTTATTATTATTTGTGTGTTGTTTTAAATCATATTGCCGGATTTCCGGCTATAAAAGAATTTATTCGTCTATCTGCACTGGGAGAGCCATTGTTTAATCCCAATATTAATCTAATTCCATTAATTAATGGATTAAATTTAGAATTTATTTTGAATGTCTTTTGTTTTATTCCGTTGGGATTTCTTTGTCCTATGCTAAGCAAATTATATGAGCAATGGAAAAAAATATTATTACTTGGAGTGGGACTATCACTTGTAATAGAAATTAGCCAATTGTTTACTTTGTATAGAGCTACCGATATTAACGATTTGATTGCAAATACTTTAGGAACAGCACTTGGCTATCTATGTTTTAAATTTGCTTTTAAGCTCAAAATTGTAAAATCAGGTGATCAAATTTTTTCAGATGACAAATCAGCGTGTTATCTACCAATAATATATATATTGTTTATCATGTTAATGATATTTACACAATGGTGACGTGCTCCCCCACTTAAGAAGTGGGGGCTTCCTGCCCGGTTCGTACCTTGGATATTTTACGTACAGAAGGAACTTTGTAATTATAGTGGCTGGAATATTTTATTATTAAGTTCTATTAACTGTCTTATAGCAATTTCACCATTAACTGCATCTGTATTACAGTTTTTGCGTACAAAACTGGCAAGGCATGATTTATTATCTTTCATGCCAGGGGCAGGGGTTATTATTTTTTTCCCATTATTATTATGCAGATAGTAATCACATAAAAACTCTGCTATGTTCCATTGTATTTCTCTCTGCCCCATGCTTTCTGTATTTCCGTTTTTATCTGTATACGAATATAAACTTTCTTTTGATTCAAATTTGCACTCAATAAACAGAAGAAATTTTAAGTTATCTTCCACAGTGTGATATATTACTGCAATGTCTGGTTTAGCATTCATCATCCATTTAATCCTGTATTTTAACCAGTCTTTTTCATTATCTTGTATATTTTTACCATTAATAAGCAGCTCTTTAAAGTCTATTGTATTATGTCCCAGATTGTATTCTTTGCCAGAATATTCTACAATATTTTCACTTTCTTTATGTTTTTGTCCATATACATACTGGATTAATTTCGTATTAAAGTTTTCACTTAAAGCAAGCTTTCGGCTTCTCTCAAAGAAATCACGCATAAAAGCAGCTTCATAAAAGACGTATTCAATAGATGCACATTCTGGAATATGGCATGCTGTAAATATATCTTTTATGTCCTGTGTCTGTTCTTTACGTTTTCTGGCATCACTGTATTTACGCAGGACATTATATAAAAATACTGCATATTGCCTTTCTTCACGGCAGATAGAAAATTCATCACAAATAAAATTCTCTATGGAAGGTTCATATTTTTTGGTGTTATTGCCTGTATTTTTATTCATAGCTGTTGTTTCCTTTCTTCTTGGTATACAAAAAATATACTTATTCCAATTAGTCATTATAAATTTTATCAATCAGTTGTTTTATCATATTATATTTTTCTTTTATTTCTTTATTTTGTTTCTGCGCTGTTTCATAAATGTCCAAAACAAGTTTTGCGTTTTCGGTATCTGAGGAAATTATCTCACCACTATCAGCTAATTGCATATATATCTTCATAATCTTAGCACATGATTCTTCCACATCTTTTAGCCGGACAGGTCCCATAAAAACTATATTTTCTGCAATCATATATCCAAGTCTGGATGATAAGTTATCAAAGAACTTTTTTCTGGCTGTTCCAGGAAGTCCTTTCATAGCCACAGAAAGGGTATTATTGTCTATCTCTCTTAACATTCTTTGCATCTCCTTATCAGATAATCTTTCTGCCGTAACCGCCAGTTGTCCAACTATTGAATAGTCATGTTCATCGGTTTTGTCATTTTCCTTACAAAGACTGGCAATTAAATTATTTTCCTTCTGCACCTTTTCAGAAACCTCTGGCAATGCATTTTCATGCTCTCTATGTTTTAAAACCCTCAATATATCAGGAGGCATCATAGTTTCCAGAAGGCATCTGGCCAGCATTGGATTATTACCTGCCTGGATCATGGCTGCACCCTTAAAATACATAAGATTAATAAGGCCATCATAAGAAGGAAGATTAAATGCAATGCATCTGTTCATGCCTGCTTCTTCTATAAATACTGGCTCAGTTCCATCAATAACCATCATAATCATAAATTTAAAAAATAAATCTGGTTCACTGCCTGTACCAAGTCCTGACATTTCCTCTTCAAGTGCCAGAAGCCCCTCTTGCCTTGCTACATTAGTAAAGTGTAAAATTGTATCATAAGCTTTTATTACCTGGTTAATTTTTTCTGTATTATTAGCATCATTTTTAATTTCATCACATTTCTGTTTAAGTTCTATAAAAAATATCTGGTTCATAAGCATCCTCCTCAAATAATATCGTCATTTTTTAATAGTCATGATATATTGGCTAAAAATCCATTTACATTCATAAATAATATTTCTCCATATTCTGAATAACGGGAATCTTCTATATTGATTATATATGCTGGAACTGTTCCATATTTTAGGATACAATCTTCTTTAACCATTTTATAATCTTTTGTACAGGCATCTACATAAAGTAAAGTATATCGTAGAAATGTGCATCCATCTGGCCACAGGCCGTTATCTTGGATTAAATAATAAACAATACTGTTGTTTTCCTTTTCCCACTTTTGAACCATCTGGGTTTCTTCATATGTAGCTTCCATTTTACGGATTATTTTTTTATCATGGTCAACAGCTGTTTTTATAAATTTTTTGTTGGTTGTAAATAATCTGCGATGCTCATTATTAATGCCAAGCAGCTCCATTCTTTCTATAGCTTCTTTGTAAATATAATCTTTCTTTAAGTTGTCTGCGTTATTCATTTTAAAATCCTCCATCATTGTTTAATCCAGTTTTCAATGCATAATTCAATTTTATACTTTGTAATAATATAAGTATAACATATGTAATCTTTATAAAACGACAACATTATAGAGAAAATTGTTACTATTCACCGTCAATTAAATTCGAGGATTTTTGGCATGTTTTTTGCCAAAAATACGGGTTTTTCAGCGCCATTTTTCTTGTAATTATATCTTGACTTATTTTCTTGTAAATAGTAATATATTAGACAGAGTGAGGCATAATGCCACACAAAGGGGTACACCACCTCGGGTGTAGTTTCTTTGTGTGGCATTTTTTGCTTTATAAATATGGAAAGGGGATTCTAAATGGTACAGATAAATGGAGAAAACATTGATGCAGCAGGAAAAAGCCTGAAGGAATATCTTGAGGAAAACGGCTATATAATTGAAGGCATAGCTGTTGAGTGTAATGAAGTGATTATTCCAAAGGCAAAATACAGCGAGACTGTTCTTTCGGATGGTGATATTGTTGAAATTGTAAGTTTTGTAGGCGGAGGAGAAGAAAGTGACAGTTTTATGCTAGGTGGCAAAAAATTTCATTCACGTTTTATACTTGGCTCTGGCAAGTATTCCATGGAGCTTATAAAAGCTGCTGTAGAAAATGCAGGTGCTGAGATTATTACACTTGCTGTACGCCGCACAAATACAAAAAAGAATGAAAATATACTTGACTATATACCAGATAATGTTACACTTCTGCCAAATACATCTGGAGCAAGGGATGCAAAAGAGGCTGTAAGGATTGCAAGGATGTCAAGGGAACTTGGCTGTGGGAACTTTGTAAAAATTGAAATTATGAGGGACAGCAAGTACCTGCTGCCAGATAATACAGAGACAATTAAAGCTACAGAGATGCTTGCGGATGAAGGTTTTGTTGTACTTCCTTATATGTACCCGGACCTTTATGCTGCGAGAGACCTTGCCAGTGCAGGCGCAGCAGCCGTTATGCCGCTTGCTTCCCCTATTGGCTCTAATAAAGGTCTTGCCACTAAAGAATTTATACAGATATTGATAGATGAGATAGATTTGCCTGTAATAGTTGATGCAGGAATAGGAAAACCATCACAGGCATGCGAAGCTATGGAAATGGGTGCAGCAGCAATTATGGCAAATACTGCTATTGCTACTGCTGGTGATATTCCTGTAATGGCAGGGGCATTTAAGGCTGCTATAGAGGCAGGAAGGAGTGCATATCTTGCCGGGCTTGGCCGTGTGCTTGAACGCGGGGCTTCTGCGTCTGACCCGCTTACAGGATTTCTCAGGGACTAGAGCTAATATATCAAAGATAGCAGATATGGAGGTTAGTTATGGCACAGAACCAGTTTTTTGTAGATTCGGATAAGTTAAGCACGGCTGCTTTAAAGCATAAGCATTTGCTGGAAGATAATCCATCAGCCAGAACAAACCATATGGAATATATGGAGGGCATGGAAAGAATTTCATCTGATATTATGGATAAAGTCATAAGTGCTGTTAAATCATATGACTACGGAAAGTATACGGCAGCAGATGTAAAGCGTGCACTGGACAGCCAGACATGCAGCATAGAGGATTTTAAAGCGCTGCTTTCACCTGCGGCAATGCCATTTCTTGAACAGATGGCACAAAAGGCGAAGTCTGAGACAAGTAAACACTTTGGAAATACAGTTTATATGTTTACACCACTGTATATTGCTAATTACTGTGAAAATTACTGTATTTACTGCGGGTTTAACTGTTATAATGACATTAACAGAAAAAAACTAAATGCACAGGAAATAGAGCATGAGATGAAAGTCATCGCAGATTCAGGAATCGAAGAAATACTTCTGCTTACAGGGGAAAGCAGGAAAATGAGCGATATAAATTACATAGGTGAGGCTTGTAAAATGGCCAGCCAGTATTTTAGGAATGTGGGGCTTGAGATATATCCTGTAAACAGTGATGAATATAGATACCTTCATGAATGTGGTGCAGATTATGTAACAGTATTCCAGGAAACATATGATTCAGATAAATATGAAACTCTTCACCTTATGGGACATAAAAGAGTATTTCCTTATAGATTTGAAGCACAGGAGCGTGCTATAATTGGAGGTATGAGAGGCGTTGCATTTTCTGCCCTTTTAGGACTGGCGGATTTCCGTAAAGATGCACTTGCTACAGCGCTGCATGCATATTATTTACAAAGAAAATACCCACATGCTGAGTATTCTCTTTCCTGTCCAAGATTAAGGCCAATTATCAATAATGACAGGATTAACCCGCTTGATGTACATGAAAAAGAACTCTGCCAGGTAATTTGTGCATACAGGATTTTTCTTCCATATGCAGGAATAACAGTATCATCAAGGGAGCAGAAGCATTTCAGGGATGGCATAGTAAAGATTGCTGCTACAAAGGTTTCAGCAGGAGTGTCCACTGGAATAGGTGACCATGAAAGTAAATATGAGGGATATATTGATGAAGATGCTGGAGATGAGCAGTTTGAAATATCAGATGCAAGAAGCTTTGACGAAATGTATAGTGATATAGCATCAGAAGGGCTCCAGCCTGTCTTAAATGACTATGTCTATGTATAACTATTGTTATTATTTATCAGACAGATAGAGGAAATATATGGAAAAGTCTAAATTGATATGTGTTACAAACCGGCATCTTGCCAATGGCAGTTTGTATGCACAGCTTGTAAAGATTTTTAAAAGCTGCCATAAACCTGATATTGTTATTCTCAGGGAAAAAGATATGCAGGAAGATGAGTATAAAGAGCTTGCTGTAAAGGTGATACGTTTATGCAGGGATAATTGTGTGGCCTGTATATTGCATTTATTTCAAGATGTGGCAGCAGACACAGGGGCAGATGGAATACATCTTCCGTTTTCTGTATTTAACCAGATGCCTGAAAGTAAAAAGAAAAAATTTAATATAATTGGTGTGTCTGTCCACTCAAGAGAAGAGGCAGCAGATGCACAGAAACTTGGAGCATCATATATTATAGCAGGGCATATATTTCAAACTGGATGTAAGAAAGGTATTGCACCACGCGGACTGGCTTTTCTTAACGATATCTGCAGTACTGTAGATATTCCAGTATATGCTATTGGCGGAATAGATATGGAAAATGCTGCATCATGCATTGAGGCAGGAGCAGCAGGTATATGTATGATGTCAGGATTTATGAGAATGGAATTATAATTAAAGAAGGGCATCTGCTGACAACAGATGTCCCTATTTATTGTGTACTGCCAGGCGTAAAAATAAGCTGTAAATTTTTGATATACAGCTTATTTTTAATCCGGTCAGTTACATGAAATTATCTTTCTACCAATCCACCCCATAGACCCCTGTTTTAAAACGGCATATGTATCTTAGACTTTCTTATCCGTTGTAAACAGACCAACTCAGTTTAGCTAAACTTTATTTATCTACCCGATACAAATGTATTATACAACTATTTTCGGCGAAAAGCTACCTTTTTTCGCCATTTTGGGATGAATGACAGTTTTAAGGGAATGAATAACAAATATATTAATGGTCTGGCAATTCCAGATATGGTTTTTCATATCAGATTTGCCAGACCATTATATAAATTATAGTAACAAATTATATCATTGCATAACCAGCTATAATTATTTACTTGTATCTGCCTGCGATATCTATTCTTGTCAGTGCCTTTTTTAATGCAAGCTCAGCACGTATCATGTCCACAGATTTTTCACCACTTTTTAACCGGCGTTCTGCACGCTGTTTCGCTTCTTCAGCGCGGTTTACATCTATCTCATCCGGCCATTCACATGATTCAGCAAGGATAGTGACCTTGCTTTTTGTGATTTTGACAAACCCATCGTGAAGTGCAGCTTCCTTTTTACCATCTGGCTGCTTTATGCGGAGTACGCCTGGTGTAAGTATTGCTGTAAGAGGAATGTGGCCGGCCAGTACACCAATCTCACCTTCTGTAGTTTTCATCTCTACCATTTCTGCATCACCGTCAAAGAATACACGGGTAGGGGAGATAATCTGCAAGTTAAACGTCTTGTCAGCCATATTAATATCCCCCTTTCTATTTTGAGTTTGCCCTCTGCACTACTTCATCTATTGTGCCAGCATTGAGGAAGAGGTTTTCTGGTATATCGTCATGCTTGCCGTCAAGTATCTCCTGGAAGCCACGTACTGTTTCACTGACAGGCACATACTGGCCTGGAAGGCCTGTAAACTGTTCTGCAACATGGAAAGGCTGTGATAAAAACCTCTGCACTTTTCTTGCCCTGTTTACTACTATTTTGTCATCTTCTGAAAGTTCATCCATGCCAAGGATTGCAATAATATCCTGAAGTTCTTTATATCTTTGCAGTATCTCCTGCACACCACGTGCTACCCTGTAGTGGTCTTCACCAACTATATGAGGGTCAAGTATACGTGATGTAGATTCAAGCGGGTCTACAGCCGGATAGATGCCAAGCTCTGATATCGAACGTGAAAGAACTGTTGTAGCATCCAGATGGGCAAATGTATTAGCAGGAGCAGGGTCGGTAAGGTCATCGGCAGGTACATATACAGCCTGTACTGATGTTATAGACCCTTTCTTTGTTGAAGTAATACGCTCCTGGAGTGCGCCCATCTCTGTCTGGAGTGTAGGCTGGTAGCCAACTGCACTAGGCATACGCCCAAGCAGTGCTGAAACCTCTGAACCAGCCTGCGTAAAACGGAATATATTATCAATAAACAGAAGTACATCCTTACCTGAACGGTCACGGAAGTTTTCTGCCATTGTAAGACCTGTAAGCCCTACCCTCATACGTGCTCCAGGCGGCTCGTTCATCTGCCCGAACACCATTGTAGTTTTGTCGATAACACCTGATTCAATCATTTCATAATACAGGTCGTTACCTTCACGTGTGCGCTCTCCTACACCTGTAAATACTGAGTATCCACCGTGTTCCTGCGCAATATTTGTTATAAGTTCCTGTATAAGCACAGTCTTGCCTACACCGGCACCACCAAAAAGACCAGTCTTGCCGCCTTTCTGGTATGGGCAGAGCAAATCAACAACCTTTATGCCTGTTTCAAGGATTTCTGTTGTTGTAGACTGTTCTTCAAATGCTGGCGCTTTCCTGTGGATTGGGTCATACTGCACACCTTCAGGGGCTGGCTTTTCATCAATTGGCTCACCAAGCACATTAAACATACGTCCAAGGGTTGCTTCACCAACTGGCACTTTAATAGGCCCGCCTGTTGCCACAGCCTTCATGCCACGTACAAGCCCGTCCGTGGGTCCCATGGCAATACAGCGCACAGTATCGTCACCCAGGTGCTGTGCTACTTCAACTACAAGCCTTTTACCATCATTTAGTGGTACGCTTATAGCATCATTAATCTCTGGAAGTTTCCCTTCCGGGAATTTGATATCCAGGACAGCACCGATAATCTGGGTAAGCTTACCTGTATTTAATTCTGCCATTATCTTTCTCCTTTTTAATTTATTTTTAAGCAAAATGCCGCTTTTAGTTATGAAATAGCTGACGCTCCTGCAATAATCTCTGTAAGCTCCTGCGTTATGGAAGCCTGTCTTGCCCTGTTGTATTTAAGTGACAAGTCACTAATCATATCTTCTGCATTACTTGTAGCAGAATCCATCGCCTGCATACGTGCACCATTTTCACTGGCATAAGATTCTGTAAGCCCTCCATATATAAGGCTGTTTATATATTTAGGGATAATGGCATCCAAAGCTTCTTCAGGCTCTGGCTCATAATTCATAAGCGTTATTTTATCAAGCGGGTCTTCAGCATTTTCCTCCTGCTCTGATATTATATCTGAAGCATCAACGGGCAGCAGTTTAATTAGCGTAGGTATCTGCACTACAGTATTTTTAAATATTGTATATGCAAGATATATTTCCCCTATGTCACCACTTGTAAACTTGCTTAAAACTTCTTTGCCAATATCCATTGCATCACTATAAAGCGGCTCATTCATTGCTTCTGAATAGTCACCTGATACTTCATAGCCCTGTCTTGCAAGTGAATCACGGCCTTTTGTGCCTACTGCATAAATAACAGTATTTTCTTTCTTAAACCGTTCATCTTTAGAAACCAGTTTTACTATGTTGGAATTGTATCCTCCTGCCAGTCCTCTGTTTGAAGTAATGGTTATTACTGCTTTTTTTTCAGACTTGCCCTTCTGGAGAAAAGGATGTGAAAGCTGGCCTGATTTGGCAATCATTCCAGCCACAGTTTCATACATTGTCTCAAAATAAGGTTTCGATACTTCTGCGCCAACTTTAGCTTTCTGCAGTTTTACAGAGGATACAAGCTTCATCGCTTTCGTAATCTGTCCTGTACTCTGGACACTTTCTTTACGCCTTTTAATATCTCTCATTGAGGCCATATCAAAACACCTCTCTATCTGTTTTTAGCAAAATCCGCTTTAAATTCCTCTATTCCCCTGATAAGTTTCTTTTCAGTTTCTTCGTTAATTACGCCTTCAGTACGTATAGCTTCTGGTACTTCAGGATACTTTGTGTCAATATATTCAAACAGGCCTTTTTCAAAATCAAGTATCTCTTCTATCTCTATATCAATAAGATACTTTTTAGTAGCAGCATAGATAATCATTACTTCATTCTCTACTGGCATAGGGTTGTACTGGTCCTGTTTAAGGATTTCACGTATTCTCTCACCCTGTGCAAGCTGCGCCTTAGTCTCTGGGTCAAGGTCTGAACTGAACTGTGAAAAGGCGGCAAGTTCCCTGAACTGTGCAAGTTCAATACGGATTGGCCCTGAAATCTTTTTCATAGCCTTAATCTGTGCAGCGCCTCCAACCCTGGATACTGAAAGTCCTGCATTAATAGCAGGGCGGAAACCTGAGTTAAACATCTCAGTTTCAAGATAAATCTGGCCATCTGTTATAGAAATTACATTAGTAGGGATATATGCGGATACATCACCCGCCTGTGTCTCTATAATAGGCAGCGCTGTAAGCGAGCCGCCTCCTAACTGGTCTGAAAGCCTTGCTGCCCTTTCAAGAAGCTTGGAGTGGAGATAGAATACATCACCAGGATAAGCTTCACGTCCAGGCGGGCGCTTAAGCAGCAGTGCCATTGTACGGTATGCAGCAGCATGTTTTGTTAAATCGTCGTATATTATCAGTACATCCTGTCCGGCTTCCATCCACTCTTCACCTATTGCACAGCCTGAATATGGGGCAATATACTGGAGAGGGGCAAGTTCACTTGCCGTAGAAGCTACAATCGTTGTATAGTCCATAGCCCCAAATTCTTCAAGCTTATTTACAATAGAAGCTACAGTAGAAGCTTTCTGGCCTATAGCAACATATATACATTTAACATGCTGGCCTTTCTGGTTAATAATAGTGTCAACTGCAATGGCTGTTTTTCCTGTCTGGCGGTCACCGATAATAAGCTCACGCTGGCCTCTTCCAATAGGAATCATTGAATCAATAGCTTTAATGCCTGTCTGTAGTGGCGTATCTACTGATTTTCTTGAAATAACACCTGATGCAACTCTTTCTATCTGTCTTGTCTTTGCCGTCTCAATAGGCCCTTTTCCATCTATAGGCTGCCCAAGAGCATTAACTACACGGCCAAGCATCGCATCTCCGACAGGAACTTCTACAACCCTTCCTGTAGTTTTTACAATGTCACCTTCATTAATATTTCTATGGTCACCTAAGAGTACAGCACCGACATTGTCTTCTTCAAGGTTAAGCACCATGCCATAAACTTCATTTGGAAATTCCAGAAGTTCACCCTGCATAGCTTTCGCCAGACCATGAATACGGGCAATTCCGTCGGCAACCTGTATTACAGTACCTGTATCTGCAACTTCAAACTTGGTACTATAGTTCTTAATCTGTTCTTTAATTACAGAACTGATTTCCTCAGGTCTTAAATTCATGATACTCTTGCACCTTCCTTCAATTTATTAATTAGATAGCTGGATTTTATTAAGTTCTTTCGCCATATTTTCCAGCTTCGTTTTTACACTGCCATCCACTACCCTGTCACCTATCTGTATAACCATGCCGCCAATCAGGGCAGGATTAACAGTATATTTCATGCGGAACTGCAAATATGAAGAAGTTTCAAGAAGCTTTGCTTCTACCGCTTTCTTCTGTTTATCTGACAAGGCAGTTGCAGAAGTCACATAGGCAACGCCAATCTTCTTTTCTTCCCATACCCTTGATATAAAATACGAAAGGATACTATCTATTTCTGTAAAACGCCCCTTTTCCACAATGGTTATAATAAAACCTGTAAGTCCGTCTGAAACCCTGCCCTTAAAGACTTTTTCTACCATAGACTGTTTTTCGTCAACTGGGATTCTGGGATGTGCAAGGAGATTAACATACTCTTTATCATTCTTAAGCACCTGTAAAACTGCTTCCACTTCTTCAAGCATGGTGTCCAGTGTGCCTTCTTCTACGGCAACTTCAAACAAAGCATCACCGTATGTTTTTGATACTAATTTAGCCATGTTTCATCACCCATCTCTTTTAAAGTGTCTGCAATTAATTGTGACTGTTTCTTTTCATCTAAAGAAGATGCAACAATCTTACCTGCCATAATTGATGCAACAGCAATAATTTCCTGTTTTACATCGTCCTTTACCTTAGCTTTTTCGAGTCCAGCCTCACGGCTTGCCCTTTCAAGGATTCTTGCAGATTCTTCTTTTGCTTCGTTAATAATCGCACTTTCTTTTTTTATTGCCTTTTTACGGGTTTCACTAAGGATTTCTTCAGCCTCTTTGTCTACTTCTTTAAGTTTTGTATCATATTCAGACTTAAATTGTATAGCTGCTTCTTTCTCCCTGGCTGCTGTATCAAGCTGTTCTTTGATAAAATCCTGCCTTTTCTGCAGCATATTGCGTGCAGGGTTAAAAAGCAGGTAAGAAAGCAAGACGAATAATGCAAACATCGCAATCATGGTTATAAGCGCATCTACAAGAAGCTGCGGGTCTAAACCAAATATATAATCGCCAAGCGCATTGCCTGACAGAGCTACTCTTATTACACCACTCACTTATTAAGCCCCCTTCCTGATGCAATCCAGTAATTGCATAAATTAAAGCCTGCCAATAAGTGGGTTAGCGAATAACAGAATCAAAGCAACTACCAGACCATAAAGACCTGTTGTTTCTGCTACGGCCTGTCCTAAAATCATTGTAGACATAATGTCACCCTTTGCCCCTGGGTTACGTCCTACTGCTGAAGCACCATAGCCGGCGGCGATACCCTGTCCGACACCAGGACCAATACCTGCGATAACTGCAAGGCCTGCACCAATTGCAGAACCCATTAATACTAAACCTTCATTAGTTATATTCATTTTACATCCTCCTTTAAAATACATTCAAAACTGGCCAGTATGCTGGCTGTAACTTATACATCATCCCCGATTGCATCAGATACAAAACTCATCGTCAGCATACAAAATACATACGCCTGTATACATCCGGAAAATACATCCAGATATGCATGAAGTGCAGCGGGCCATATAAGAGTAAGAACTCTTGGCAACAGGCCATAAAGCAGCCCCATCATAACCGTTCCTGATAATATATTACCAAACAAACGGAGTGACATTGATACAGGTGTTGAAAATTCACTTATAAGATTCATTGGGAAAAATAAAAATACAGGCTCAAATAAAGCTTTAATTTTTCCCATCCCCTGGTGCTTAAATCCATTGTACTGTATCATTACCCATGTAATAATTGCCAGCGGAAATGTTACACCAAAATCTGCTGTCGGTGGTCTGAGTCCCAACAGGCCAGACAAGTTACATGCAAGAATAAACACAAACAATGCACTTACATAATTCCTGAAAGCCAGGGCTTTTTTAGGTCCCATTGAACTTTTTACCATGCCATCAAGCGACTCAACTATAAGTTCAATCACATTTAAGAACGGGCCTGGTACTTTTTTGGAATCTGCATTTTTAATAGCACGGTTTGCACATACCGCAAATATAAGTATTGCTGCAATAACTATAATCATAGATATATGCGTTGTTGTTAAATACACGTCCCACCCAAAAAATGAGAACTTTGTATTTGAATAACCTCTTATAAAGAAGTCAACCTGTCCGCTGTCAGAAAGAAAAACCCTGCAAAATCCCTGCGGCAAATCTAAGACGCCATTTCCCACATCTTCCTCCTCCTTTCTTAAATTATAGTTACCAGACACATAAGTGCATAGTAACATATGTATTGTAATGGCAGCAGGACTTACCGCTGCCAGAACACTACCACTTTTACCTTTGTATATGTCCTGCTATCTTATGGACGGCTGGCTGCAGGTAAGCTGAAACCTTCATGCCAAAAAGTCCAAGTATAGTTCCTAAAGGATGGACATATCTGTATCCTGCCATTGATACTGATACTGCTACTGCCATTAAAAACATCCTTTTCATGGCAGAAGACTGTATATGGCTCTGGGCATGTTTTACATCCATATCAAGAGCTATGTCAAGATGATGGTACATATGCAGCAAAAGCCCGGCAGCTGTGCAGCCTCCAAATAATACTCCCAACGCTGCTGCTGCCTTATGCGCTGCTATAATAACTAATATAATCAAAACCAGCAGTAACCATACTGCCAGTCCTGCAAACATTTCTTTCAGGGTTTGTTTTACTTTTTTCATTTTCCAGTTTTTTCCTGCTTTCCGGCTGTCCTCCTGTTTTCAGGATAACGCTTTGTCTTTACTATTTCTACATACTCTTCTGCTTTATCAGGATGGTTTTTGCTGTAGTCTTTTAGTTCCTGTATATACTTAAGCCTGTCATGTTCTTTTTTCATATCATCCGAATAAAATGACTTTGTAAGTATATAGACATTCCTGAATGATGCCCCAATGCCTAAAAATACAAGCACCAGGAAACATGCCTGTGTATTAAACAGCCGGTTTAGCCATACGCCAAGTGCAGCACATAAAAATATAGGTACAAGCATACTAATACCTATTTGCGTAATCATCACAATGCTTTTTATTATCTTTGTATCTTTATTATCCATGCTGCTGTCTCCAATAATAACAATATTTTCTATTTTTGGCATTTACTACTATAATATTATAAGATATAGTATTTGAAAAGTCTATAAAAAATTTAATATTACTGCTTTACATTACGGATTTTCACTATTATAATTAATCAATACCCCCTTATTATATCACAGAAAGGCATATAGAAATATGGACAATATAAAATTATTCCGCAAGCGTTTCATACCTGAAGAGATAGTCGAATTAAAAGATGACCGTATAATAATGTTTAAAAACAGCATTATAATTACAAAATGGAATGTTTTAAAGCCAAGGCATGATATTCATAATGGCATCTCAGGTTATTTTATTAAGGATGGCATAAAAGTCAGTAAAATATTTGATGAAGATGGCCATCTTGTATACTGGTACTGCGATATTATTGAAACAGTCCATAGTGAAAACAGCAATTCATTTACTTTTAATGACCTGCTGATAGATATAATTGTATATCCTGATGGGCATGTCCAGGTAGTTGACATGGATGAGTTTGCCGATGCAATGGAAAGTGGAATATTGGCAGTTTCCACTATAGCATCAGCACTGCGCAATGCTGATGCACTTTTAAGAACTATATATTCAGGCTGTTTTAACAAATACACAGATTATATAGATAATATTTAACCATATTAATCTGCAGATATATTCTGTGTATAACTAAAATTTGATATATTCCCTGATGTTGTATCATATATATAACTGCCATTGACTGTTTTGCCATCTTTTGTACTGGCAGCAAAGCCTATTTTTAGTTTGTTCCCATCTTTTTCTAACAGCGAATAGACTGCAGGGCTGCCTTCATTAAATTCAATATCACTGCCATTATAGCTTTTAAACACTGTACCAAGTACACTGTTTCCATCTTCGTGCGCATAGTATACTTTTTGTTCTTCCAGGTCATACACCGTAAAAGTCTGTGCTTTTAATCCATTGTAAATAAGGACAGCATACCTGTCATTCACACCATCTGCAGCCATAACCCACTGTATATCACAAAAGTATCCATCCATTACTTTCATTTTCTTTGAAAAACTGCCTGGTTTTAATATAATCTGTTTTATAACTTCATTTCCCGTTGAATCCCTGCGTGTTACAACCTCGGCAAAGATATCACTGCCACTCTGGAGTGTATGCGTGTTTTTTTCACCTTCTGTACTTTCAGGTCCAGTATAACCAGCCATGTATTTTTTAATATCTTCTTTTGACAGCTTTCTCTGCTGGTATTTCTCTTCTTCTATATTCCACACATAATATATATTCTTTCCTGCTAATTCTGAAATAAACAGCCTGGTAGTCTGCTCTGGAATATCAAACTGGCAGGATGCATAATCTTTATCTGAAGTATCATAAATTGCATCTGAAATCTCTTTTAATGAAGTTTCTTCTATATTCCACATATGATACTCATTCAATAGTATCTTTTTCCTGCGTTTTCTTCTTCTGCCGGATATCTGCCGCCATCTTTTTCTGGAAATTTCTGCTTTCTGCCCTGTTACAAGTTCATTCGTTCCATCAGCATTGTAATCATATGCATAAAGTACAGTTTCATTGTCAAAGTGCAGGTTTCCTTTTGCTACATCATCAAAAACATAATCCAGGTATACTGTATCCAGGACAGCTCCATAATTATCACTAAGCCTGATTGCAAAATCTCCTGTATAGCCATTTTCTGCATCATATGTACCTGATGTCATCAATAGTTCAATGGTTCTTTCAAGTCCGTTTGGCGAAATAGTTTCAAGGCTCGCTACCACAGTTTCATCTTTTTTGCTGGCAATGCCTGTAGTGTCCTCTGGCTGTTCAATCCTGTTGCTCCATGTGCCGCCATTCCACAATACCTGTAAAGGTCTTAATAAAAAAGCCCAAATAAAACAAAAGCAAAATACTATACCAGCAAGGCATGCATATCCCCGCCCTCCTGGTGTCTTATGCATAAGCCTGTACACCCGGCCTTTAATATTTTTTTCATCAAATGTAAGAAGTGACTGTCTGCCTTTGAATGAAGATTGTTTTAAATTAAAAAGTTCCTGTGCATATTCTGTTGGTGATTTTACTTCTTCATCTGCCGCCATCTCAATATCAGCAAGTAAAAAATAGTATGCAGCCCATATAAATGGATTAAACCACTGCACCACAACTACAATAAATGCAAAAAATCTCCTGACACCATCTTTTCTTTTATCATGTGCCTCAAAATGTTGTAAAAGGTATTTTATATCATTAGCTTTCATATCAGATGGAAAATACTGTTTCAGGGAAAATATACCCTTTATAAGCGGGGCATCTATGCCATCTGACTGATATATTTTTCCATATATATTCTGTGCACTTCTAGTTACCTGATAAAGTTTTATCTGGCGTACAAGCGTAAACAGGCATATGCCTGTTATCCCTGCACACCATATAATAGTACACACCATATAGCTTGTATCTGCAGACACACTGTTATTAAAAACATCACGCCAGCCCCTCATAATGCTTGTTTCACCGCTTATATCAAGACCAGCCTGTGAAAGGATTATGTGAAAAAGCCTGTTCCATGACCTTTTAAGACAGAAAGGGCTGGACATAGATACAGGACATATTCCCCTGAAAAAAAGCAGCATCCATAAACTAACAATATACTTCTTTGGTGCTTTTGAAAGTAAAAACCGCAGAACCAGAACAACTGGTACTGTTATACAGGTAATAATACCCATAGAAAATACTGTATAAAAAAGCCTGTATAATAAATCCATACCATCCTCCAGATGTGCTGCTTATAAGTTTTGTGTTTTGTTACTTATCTCCTATAAATGAGCAAATTTAAAA
>DKXQ01000232.1 GCA_002493085.1 Lachnoclostridium sp. UBA7122 | reverse complement strand
ATAAAGTATAATTGTACTATAAAATATAGAAATATATGCTATAGTAAATATTGTTAGTTAATATTTATATAATTGCTTAGCAACTTTTACAGCATTACTAAATTTTCGAGCATGCCTTCTAGCCATAAACATAGGAGTTAAAAAATAACATAAATATTTTAG
Organism: Lachnoclostridium sp. UBA7122; assembly: GCA_002493085.1. Classification (GTDB taxonomy): domain Bacteria; phylum Bacillota; class Clostridia; order Lachnospirales; family Lachnospiraceae; genus Butyribacter. The sequence continues at coordinate 39,252 of DKXQ01000232.1, read as the reverse complement.
TTTTTCTTTTTTTTTATGTTCTAATTTTATAGGAATAAAGATTCCTCTCCGAATGTTTTTCACACATTCTTTGTAAGCCAACCAATTATCATGAACCTGATTTGTTCTAACTAGTCCATCTATAATTGTTCGATTGAATCTATATCTATGATATATCCATTCATTTTCTATCATTTTATTTACTTTTTTCCATTTTGACCTTTGCAGCCACATTGATGAAATACCACAATAGTTACTCTTTAAGTTAAAATTTCGCATGGCACTTTCAGGATTAAATGTTTGATGATAAATAGCCTTTTCTCCAATCGCAACTTTATTAACGTTTTGTAAACATTCAATATTAAATAACATTCCTTCCCCATACCAAATATTTTGATTAAAAATCAAATTATATCTTTTTAAATAATCATTCTTGTATATTTTATTCCAAACAGCCACGAATATCTTATCAGAATAAATCCATTCAATTGCTTTTTCTGCACTCACAATATTACTTTCGTGTTCATATTTTATTTCTTCATTTGAGTAGTGCTGTTTATTCATTCCAATGAAACAATTATTGTTTTTTACAAGTTTTAAAAAATATGATACATAGTCACTATCTACCCAATCATCTCCATCAACAAACATAATGTAATCTCCTAAAGCAACACGTAATCCATAGTTCCTTGCAGCTGATACGCCACTATTTTCCTGATATAATATCTTAATCCTACTATCTTCTTTAGATAATTTGTTTATTATATTAGTACTATCATCTAGTGATCCATCATTCACAAGTATTATCTCAATATTTTCATAATCTTGCATCATCAATGACTTAACACATCTTTCTATATATTTTTCTACATTATATACTGGAATTATAATTGATACATCAGGATTCATTTACTACCTCCATATTTTATTTTCCTTATAACTTTTTTCAATAAGGGAAACCAGTATTTTAAATATACAATAATCATTATTCCAAATATTGCTATTTGGAATATTTGAGTAAACATATTGTCTGAAAACATTGCAATGGATGTAAACAAGAGAGCTACTGTTCCTATTATAAATTCACTATTTCTAACATCAAAATGAATATATTTTTTTGTATGAATAAGCCTAAATATAAAAACAGCAAGATAGCTAATACATGTTGCAATAGCTGCTCCATATACTTGATATTTAGGAATTAAAAGAAAATTTAGTCCTATATTTATTACAGCGCCAATAATTCCAGAAAACAAATATCCAAGACTATCCTTATGAACTGTATAACAAGTTGCTATAAAAGTAGCCAAAGTAAGATAAACACTGCCTATCGTTAAGAATGGTATATATGACCATGCTAAATAATAATTTGGCGTAACATATATATGAAGGAAAGGTTTTGCAAATGTAATAATAGCTATTCCAGAAAGAATTGTAATTGATGTAATAAACTTAAATATTTTATTGTTATATTCATTTTCATCTTCTGATCCTTTCTCACGAATTGCAGAATAACTCCAAGCTTGATTAAAAACTTGCATAATGGTATTTATCAATGTTGGTAGCTTATATGAAATAGCATAAATACCGTTTGCTGCTATGCCCACCATATTTGTAACCATAATTCTGTCTGAAGAATTCATTATCCACCACATAAATGAATTTGGTATCAAAACGATTGAGTATCTAGCCATTGTTTTAAATAGCTTAACATCTGGCCTAGTAACAAATAGATCCTTATATGACTTTCCAGCTAACAATATAAATATTATTATTAATATATTTGAAATAACATATGCTAGCAGATATCCTGCTATACCAAAATGACATCCAATTAAAAAGAAGATATTAAATCCTGCTATTAAGAAGGAATATATTATATTGCTTGCCGCATAAATGGACAATAACTCCTTACCTTTTAAATCACATAATAATATTTGACTAGATGCCAATGTTATTACATAAAGATATATAAGTACTGAGTACTCAGATACTGCATTATAAGCATTACAGATTGGTAATATGATTAATCCCATAAGAATACCAAAAAATAAAACAAGCAAACTAATATTTGCAATTTTATTTTTTGGTGCATCCTTATCTAGTTGAAATCTCATTACAGACTCTGAAATATTAAGTGTAATTAAAGGAACCATAATTGTACCAATTGCTGATATAAGATCTAATGTACCGTATTGAACAGTACTTAATTTACTAGTATAAATTGGTATCAAGAAAAAAGAAATCAATTTAGAACCAAAATTACCTATGGTAAATATAATTGTATTTTTAATCAAAAACTCATTTCTTCTGTTTGCCATTTTTTTTACCTTGTTCTTTTTTTATTTACTTTAGAGATCTACTACTTCTAAATTAAACCTTATTAAATACAAGCCATAAGGTTTTTTATTTCCTATCCTATTTCGCATGAATAAGGTATTCGTCCTAATCTTGCGATATACTCAATATTAGTACATCATTCAATTAATTTCTCATAGTTTCACGCAGGATATTTTTTGAAAATATACATAAAAAAACGTAGGCGTAGCGGACTACGCTGAGGATTTTTAACGTATACTATCAGAAAAATAGATAAGTCAAACTATGGGTTAATTATTGAACGATGTATTAGTTTTATGATACAAATATTTAGAATATATCCTCTATAATTCAAAGTTGCTTTTCAAATAGTTGATAGTTTTTTCTTTTTCATGTTTCCTAATCAAGTCAATCATAATATAATCAATTTGAGAATCTATAATTTCTTCTATATTTGAACAATTATAACATATACGTTTTTTTAATCCAAAAACTTTTAATAAACTATTAATTTTTTCTTCATTTCCTCCAGTCCCATCTATTGATTTTCTTGGTATAGTTAAAAAACGTTTATGTGTTATAATTGAAAATATAGTTCCATGAAATGTGTCTGTAATAATATATTCAGCATTTTTAAAAAATCCTATTAGTTCATCAGGCCTACATGATATATATTCATCATATCGATTTTGTTTCTCACCAAGTGCAATCACTTTTAAGTGCCTTTGATGTGCAAATTTCATTATTTGCTCACATTCTTCTTCAGTAAATCTTTTATAATAACCATATAAAAGAATATAATTATCTATATTGCATTCATTCCATTTCTCCTTCTCTATATCACCAATCAGTACAGGATCCAAATGTACTTTAACGTTTCTGCTAGTTAAAGACTTTACTATTTTGACGGAATTTTCATCTCTTAGCGAAAAATCATCAATTTTCATTAAACACGTTTTAATTTCATCAATTACATTATATTTTTCTAATCCTTCAATTGTAGTGCTTCCAAATGATGCTGCATATGTTATTATTCTTTGAGCCTTATTATTTTTTCCAAATAATTCCAAAGAATAACCAACTGTATTTCCCTTTTGTAGGCAATTAAAAACCTCATCGCTTCCAATTATTAAAATATCTACTTTTGATTTAACTTTATACTTATAATCCAGTCCCATCTTGGGATAAAACGAAATAAAATCTCTTCTATGCTCATAATCCTCCTGTAAACACTTCTTTATTTTTTCCATAAAAATATTTCCATTAAGATATTTTCGAATAAAGTTTTTGGGAATATATCTAAGCTTTGAATAAACACTGTTACGCTCATAAATATTGGGCTCAATGCTATAATCCACAAATTCAACATCATAACCTAGTGATTCAACTATTCGTTTTAAAGAATATGCTTGTAATATTGATCCATAATTCAATATTCTTTGCATACTCATTATTCCAATTTTCATTATTACCTCCATGGAATTAAATCGAGAAATTCTTTGAAATTAGTATATTTTTTTCTCATTATTGGCAAGTATATTTTTTGAAAATTCTTCATTTCCAAGAAGTCTCATTTTTTTCTTCCAACATTCTGGAAGGAAATCATAATTATCATTTTTCCCTGTGAATAACCAAAAAAATTCCGATAACTCTTGCTCATTAAGATTTTTACCATATATTTCTCTGAATTTTTTACCAATTCCTTTGCTTCTAATTCCTGTAAGCCAATCTAGCTGGATTTCCTATCCATGAGTTAATATATTAACACCAGATGTTATTTGTACATCATTGCCTATTTTGACGAACCAAGGTCTTGTAACATCTATTATTGTATGCTCATGATCAAATATAGTTGTCCTCTCTCCTATTTGAACACTAAGAAATTTTAAATACTTGGTATATGTTTCAGACGAGTATCTCTTTCCCACTGTAATTCTACGATATAGTTGTTTTAATAATTTTTTTATCATTGAAATCTAGCCTTTTTCAATTTAATAATAAACTTGTAGTGACTCTTTTTTATGGATAATACACTTACTGATTTCTCATCTATAAGCTTCACCAAAAATAAGCCTAGTAATAAAAACCATGAATATGTTACTTCAATCATTCCAGCAATTAAAATAGCATAAACCAATAAAGATACGCCTTCATTAAATGGTGTTTTTGCTGATTTTGTATAACAATATATTATAGTGAATACTATAGCCGTAGCCCCGATTATTCCATATTTTAGTACGATATCCATTAACCCATTTTGTGCATTGCCGAATGCATAGTTTGTTTTCTCAGCTAGCATTGTGTTTCCGTAACCATACCCAAAAATTAAACTATTAGATATTAATGGGAATAAATAACTGTTATAAATTACATTTCTATAATTAATTGTTAAACTCTCACCAAGAATATTTACAATAATATGTTGTACAAATTTCAACCTAATTATATATGACATTAATACTGGAAATGCAGAAGTAAAGACAACAGTTCCAAATACAACTTTAGGTGACATTGTTATTTTTTTAACTACGTCTATAGGAAAACAGAAAATTAAAAATACCAAATCTGAAACAATTGCTGTAGAGCAATCCACCAATCGCGCATATATCATAGCAGTAAGTACTAGAATAAAATACATTGCACGCCACGCAATATTTTTCTTAATCTTTCCTCCATACAAAGAGTAAAATAACCCAAGAAAGGAAAATATCACATAATTTGAAGTAAACTTATTTCCAAAAAGATATATTTTTAGTCCTGATGTGTCTGTATATAAAGGGAACCTTGATGTAATAATAGTCGCTAAACAATACAGGCTTATTATATCCAAAAAATATTGCAAACACTCTTTTGATCTATTCCTTTTTGTATAATATGATATTATGCCATGTATGCAGTACAGGCACATAGCATAATAAACTGAATTAAAAAAGGAAACAGTTGGTATATAATGCATTTTATATGCGCAAAAAGAGCTAATAATAACGGTGATACCAAACACTAAAGAAATATTCAGTAATTCTTTTTTTTTCGACTTTGTTATAATAAATACAAATACACCAAGTATTAAGATTAATTTAAGACTTTGTTGTACAACTTGTGGCAAGAAATAGGGCTTCACGATTGCTGCAAAAAGAGCATAGATGTAAATACTATCATATTTTCTTTTTATCATATTATACTCTCCGTTGTTTTATCCAATGATATATATTCCTAATATAAATAAAAATATGTGATGTATTTGATTTAACTGCTAAAAATCTAATTTTTAATTTCCAGTTAATTTGAAAACTTTTCATAGTTCTAAGGAATCCTGGTCTAAATAACCTCATATAATCCTCATAATGACTTTTATATTTTTTTATTATTTCTTTATTCTGACTCATTTCAAGTAAAATTGTTCCTGTTGATAATGTGCAATACACCATACAGTCATTTATAAATGCAGGGTAATACATTTTTGTAAACTTAATAGTTTTTTCTAGATTATTTACTATATCATGTTTTTTTTCATTATATAATTCCTTGCTTATACTATCTGCACGGTAAATATAATGGTAAAATGGTATTCCCACATGTACAACACCATTGGAATTCTGAAGTATTTGAAAAATAATAGCTGCATCTTCGCTAATCTTTCCCTCAGGATATCTGATATTTGAAAAAACTTCTTTCTTATATACTTTATCACATGCAGAAACATCAATCTCATTAAGATAATACAACTTTTTAATTGATTCATCAGTTTGATATATCTTTGGTCTTGAAAGACAAAATTCCTGTTTCACATATTTTCCCCATACATCAACATATCTACCACAACATGCAATATCTTTGTTTGTTCTTTCCATAGCAGCTAACATTACTTCTAACATTGAACAATCTATATAATCATCTGAATCGATAAAACTAAAAAAATCACCATCAGCTATATCAATTCCAGCGTTACGTGCAGAAGATAAGCCACCATTATTTTTATGTATAACCTTTATTCGCAAATCCCTACTTGCCCAGTTATCACAAATCTTTGCACTATTATCAGTTGAGCCGTCATCAACTAAAATAACTTCAATATTTTTGTATGATTGATTAACAATACTATTAATACATCTATCTAAATATTCTTGTACATTATACACAGGTACAATCACAGATATCATATTTTTTATTTACCTTTCATTTTATATTTGTTTTTTTAAATTAATATCTTGATTATATTTCACAAAATCTTGTATACGCAACAATATCCAAATTTTGTTATGTATTCTATATTTATACTTTATTCTTTTATATTAATTAAAGCTAAGTAATCTATCTCTATTTCGTTTGTAACACGAGAAATATCATATTGATTGATCACTTCCTGAATCTGTCCTTCGGATAGCCTTGTATGTGTATTTACAATCTTCTCAGCCCACCTTCTTGGATCTAAATCTGTTGACAAAAATGAAACACTTCTAGAAATATTAACTTTTTTACTTATATTATCAGTCACAATACATTTCAAACCATTTATTTGTGCCTCAACTAATACAAATGGAAAACCCTCATTCAAAGATGGTAATACTAATAAATCTATCCCACTATATAACTTATTCACATCCATACGAACTCCTAAAAGCATAACTTTATTGGATATTCCAAGTTTATGAATCTTTTCTTCAAACTCTTTTCTCTGAGCTCCATCACCAATCAGTACAAGACGAGTATTAGGATTTATTTGTAAGACTTCATAAAAAATGTCAAAAAGATAAGACTGGTTTTTGGGATATTCAAATCTACCAACATGACCAATTACAAATTCATCTTCGGCTGCACCTAACTCTGCACGCACCCTATTTCTACTCTCATTATTAAAGATATATTTTTTTGAATCAATACCATTATTTATAATTTTATATAGCTTTGAATTGCGAAATTTACGTGTATACTTTGCAATTCCTGCAAGATCTGAACATGCATAACCTAAATCTGCAACAGAACTAACTTTTTTTCTAAAATAATCTCTTACTAATCTATCAATTAAATTATTTTTTTGTTCACCCATATTGTGTGAATGAGTGATTACATGAATCCCAAACTTTTGTGCAGGAAGAGCTGCTCTAAGAATTCCTAAGAAAGAATTTCCATTACAGTGAACAATATCATACTGTTTATTTCTAAGGATATTACTTACAAATTTTTTTTGATCTAAGTAATTCCATAATTTGCTCTTATGTTTTTGGTGAAACTGATAAACCATATCTCCGTTTTGGAGAATTTCATCTAGATATTCAGTTTTATAATCATCATACACAACAAAATCAAAATCAAATTGTGTTTTATCAATAGCATGATAAAGATTCATGACAAAAGCCTCTGTTCCTCCAACACCTATCGTATCCATTGATTGTAGAACTTTTATTCTTCGATTCATCTATCAGTCCTCCACACCAAGTTAACAATAATTATATTCTATTAATTGCATTATAATATTTTTCTGCCTCTAATGACCAATTAAACTTTTGGCACTGTTTTAATCCTAAATTTATATATTTTCTCTTACTTTTTTCTGACATAGAATATAGTTTTATTATTGTTTTCTTCAAATCTTTTAAGGAATTATTTTCAAAATATAGCGCTGCTTTTCCACCAACTTCTAGTAGAGAACTGCTATTAGAAGAAATAACAACTGTTTCTTGACTCATTGCTTCTATAATTGGTATACCAAATCCCTCATAAAGTGATGGAAACACAAATGCATCTGCTCCTCTATAGATAACAGGTAAATCCTCATCATCAATAAATCCTGTCACAATAATATCTTTAACCGTTTCTTCACCAACTCCTAATGCGTCTTCTAATTTCCATCCCTTTCGTCCAGCAAGCACTAATTTACAATTAATGAGTTGTTCCTTTCTTAAGTCTAAATATGCCTGTATTAATAATTTTATATTTTTACGTGGCTCAAGTGTTGAAAGACATAGAAGATAATTTCCATTTATACCATACTTTTTTAACGTACTATGATTTATGTCAAAGGAATCACATGGAATAAATTGACTTGACAATCCATTATACACCACAGATATTTTATCTTTTGGCACACCCAGACATTCAATTATTCTATTCATACTGAACTCTGATACTGTGTCAATAATCTGACTATTACATGCAGCTCTCTTTATAGTAATCTTTCCATATAATGCCATTTTTTTCTTCATACTTTGTGGAAAATCCCATGGTGTAAGATCATGAATAGTATTTACTATTCCTTTTTTCGAAAAAAAGAATGGACTAACAAACGATAAAAAACAATAATAATCAGCCTCAATATGTTTTAGATACTTAAGCAAACTCCATTGCTGAAAAATTAGTTTATTTTTTTTTGGCAACACATCTATTCTTATATTCGATAAACCAATAAACTCTAAAAAGAAAGAATGAACTTCTTCTTTGAAAGCCAGAATATAATAATTTTCAGGATGCAAAAAAATTACATTTTTTGAGATATTCATTGCATATCGTTCTATTCCTGTCAAATGATCATACAATGCCGTTAAATCAAAAAAAATGATCATATTGTTCTACTCCATAATATAATTAATCATTGTATCAGCCATCTTCATAGCTAAAGCTACAGTTACATCAGAATTATAATGCGAATGTTCACCCCAACGTCCTAAACCATATACTTTTTGCTCCTTACTCCAATCCAAAAGCCTTTTCATAATTTCAGGTTTCTTAATCGTATTGAGAGGATAAGCATATTGATTCATATATTTGAAATTATCATTTGTTTTTTCCATTCCTATGCGTTCTCTATTTGTTTCCGTCCAGTAGCCTTTACTGTTTGGACAGAAATTGTGACGAACAAGGATACGGTGATATGAAAGTTCAGGATTAGGGAAATAAATCCAATGTGATTCTGTATCCAAATGATCTGAATGGTACTCTGTTTGTATTGAACTATATTTCAATTCACAAATACTATTTTTTATTTCTTCAGGCATTCCTATAAGTTCATCAAATTCAATCCAGGGAATTGTAGTAATAATAACATCAGCTTGATATTTTGCACCATTATCTGTTGTTACCGTTCTAGTGTTAAAATTAATCCCGTTTACAGAAATTCCATATACAATTCGATCGCCCAGAACAGCAGCCATTCTTAGCCATAGCTCACCATATCCATACTTCTTAGGATAGTAAAACTGTGTATGTCCAGGATTTTTTCCATATGCTTTTTTTGTCAAACAAGACAACAGTGTTTCATCAAAGCTTACATTTGGAAGTTTATCTAGCCAATATGTGCCTAATAAATCAAGATCTTTACTGAATATTTTTTGATTATATGGAATCATATAATCTTCAGCAATTTTCTTTCCTAATTTCCAATAAATCCAATCAATAAACTTTTTAGGCATTGGCTCACCAAGGTTGCATCCTGCAATAGCAATTGATTTTAAATACTCAATCTGATCACTTATTTTCATTTGCCAAATATTTGCTTCTATAGGTTGTCCAATTACATTATTATTAACATGTAATGTGGTCTTTCGGTTGTATATGTTCCACTCGTTTTCTGGCATAAACTGGAATAAAAATTTATTCACTTGAGAACAACGAACATCTAAGAAATGACCTCCACCAATGTCAAATGGAGATCCATCAACATTGACTGAACGACAGAGTCCACCTGCAGTTTCTTCTTGTTCTATAATAAGAAAATTGTCCTCACCAGATTGTAAAAGCTTATTTGCAAATGTCAAACCAGCAGGACCTGCACCAAGTATTAAATATTTCATATTAAACCTTGAATCCTTTTTCTTTAATTTTTCTCTTTATATCATTTGCACGATTACTTGTAGTGTTTTTATCTATAAAATTATCATATTCTTTTTGATGTGTCTCTATAGAGTTAGACAACATATAATTCATAGCATTTTTAAACTCTTCATAGTTATCTACATGCTCACATACTCTATCTATATCTAATAATTTTGATTCACTATTATGTGTATATCTTCCTATCATATAACAATATGAGATGGCACTTTCATAAAATCGAGGAGTAAAAAAGTCATATCCTCCAAAGTCTTTATCTCCATCAACTGAAGGTGTAGATACCAAACTGACTTTCGCTTTTGCCAGTAAACTCATATATTCTTGCCGTGTAGATAATTGTCCTATATTTCCATTTTTTATTGAGTTATATGTTCCATTATTATTAAATATATAATCTACGTCTTTAGTTTCACAATATTTTAGCATAAATTCATGTAAGATTCGATTCTTTCTGCCAAGTTGGACTACCTCTACTGATTTTTTAGGTATTCTTTGTACATAATAAATATCTGATACAGAAAGAGGTAAATAAACGCATTCTGAATTTGATTCTGTCTTCTTAATATCTTCATAAAGGTCTAAAGATGTTACAAAGTATATTGGTAATCTTCTTGTATCTGATATTATTTTGTCTTTCCATTTTTTATGAACATCCAAATATATAGGAATAATAGATTTAAATTTATATCTGTGACTTAATCTCGGATACATAATAAATACTATATTCCATCTTGACTTATTTGTTTTAAATGGAAAGGTTGACATTAATCTTTCTGATAAATATTCTTGAATTTGATTGTTAGACAACTTTTTTCTAGTACTATAAAAATCTATATTCAATATTTTAGCTAAAATATCTTCCCACTCGTAAGTAACTTGAAAGAACGACAAATTTGTAGAGTTACGCTCAGTGATTATTTTATTTTTCATGAGTGATATACCCCTATTTCTTTTTATACTTTATTGCCATCCTAAATATCTTTGTGTCATCTAAAAAATATCTTTTAGCCAATCTTTTAGGATCCTGTGTTATTCTAAACAGCCATTCTAAACCATGATTTGCCATCCACTTAGGTGCCCTCTTTATATTTTTTGCTTCAAAATCTAAGCTTGCTCCAAGTCCCAATGAAAGTGGAACATTCAGTTCATCCTTATGATGAAATATAAATAATTCCTGTTTTGGGCAACCAAAACATACAATAAGAATATGTGGTTTTGTTTCTTTAATCATCATATTTATCCTTGCCATTTCAACTTTGTCTTTTTCAAAGCCAAATGGCGGAGAATATGTACCTACAATCTGTAACTTTTTAAATTTTTTCTTAAGGTTTTCAGCTGCTTTTGCAGCTACGCCTTCAGCTGCACCCAGAAAAAACATCTTATAACCTTTCTGTGCAGCCAAAGAACAAATCCTTGGAAATAAATCAGAACCACTGATTTTTTCTTTAATTGGATTGCCATACCATTTTGAAATCCATAAAAGCGGTTTACCATCTGTCAAAATCAAATCAGCGTTTTTATATACATCATTTAATGGACCTCCACGCTCTAGTTGAACTAAATGATCTACATTCGGTGTAACGACATAAGCATTACGATTTTCCAAAATAAGTTCATCCAATCTTTTAAGCGCCTCATCCATAGTAAGATTATCAATTTCTGTATTCATAAATTTTATTCTAGCCATAAGTATAACCACCTTTTAGATCAGGTTTTATTTTATTTGTTTTTTACTATATTTTCCAAATTTTATAACCTTACAAGGAATGCTATAACCAGTTGTCTAAATAACTTGATATTTTTTATAACAATAAATCAACGCTTCCTCCCAACAGAAGAAAGTGGTCCTCCATCTGGAATAGCCATAATGCCTCCATTCTGTACTGCTCTGTATTCTGGATTCTCAAATGCAGTAACAGTAGTATGGACATTGGAGACACACATATAATCTCCAGAAAGCGCATTAATATTTTGTTTTGTATAATTTAAAAGCCATGTCATATTAATGGCAGCTATATTTACACCCATTATCTGGCATACTGGAATTTTAGTTTTATCCAGTACCCTGCTCCCTGTATTCAAGATTGCCCCTCACTTATTTTTAGATTTTACGAATTTTTCAAATGTTAGCATCAAGCCTCTTCATAAACCCATCATCTTTTACCAGCCACATTTTATATCTCTCGCATGCAGCATTTACATCAATCCCCATCACACATGCTATGCTATAGATATCACCACCTGCATTTAGTCCCATAAGTGCAAAGGTATCTCTTAGCATCTGGTATGTTAAATCTGGTATCCCTGCCTGTTCTCCTGCTGTTTTCAGCCGGTATTGCAATTCCTTGGCATCTGGTGGCCGTATTTCTGTTGTTCCTGTTTCAGAAATTTTTTCAGAAGTATTGTCTGCTTTATTATCTTTTTTGTCTATTTCTGCTACGTAGCTTTCTTTGTATGGATTTTTCATTGTTATTGCTGCCTGTAGCAAATTGCTTATCTTTTCTGGCATTATAAAGTCACGGCATGAAGCTTCCAGTTTATATTCTGCCAGAACTATTGCTTTTTTTTCTCTGCTGCCAGACGCTTTTGTGCTGCCTGTTTTTGTACTTTTAGTTTTTTGCTGTATATGCACTATCTTCCTGTGGATATAGATTTTATTTTTTTGAATGTCTATATCTTTCCATTTAAGCCCGCAAAACTCTGATAAACTTATGCCTGTATAAAGTGGAAGCATTATTTGTATCTGGAAATCCAGTTCCTGCTGTTCCACTATATGTACCAGCTGCAGTACTTCCAGTTCCGCCAGTGGCATAGCATATTTTTCATCCTGGGTTTTATATTCTGATTCCCCAAGAGAAATCTTTGGCATAAGATGCTTTTCTGCACCATATTGGATTATTGCACGTACCATACTTTCCACAGAGTAAATTTTATAATGTGGCAATGGTTCTTTCTGGCTGTGTCCCGCCTGAAGAAGTGCCAGCATTGCAGACAGCGCAGTTTTATCAAAGGTATTGGCGCACATATTGCCTGCATATGGCATAATATACTTTTCTGCATATCTGCTGTAACGGGCATAGACAGCCGGTTTCATTATATTTTTAATATCCAGAAGCCATCTTTCTGTTAAGTCTTTAATTAGAAGTGGATTTTCCTGTCCATAAAACTGGTATTCTGTATGTATATTTCTGTCCAGCATGTTTTTCTGCTGTCTGGCATCTATGTTTTCTTGTGGCATGTACTTTCCTTCCTTCTTACATAAATGACATAATGCTGTTTACAACATAATAAAAATCATGTTATATCTTGCATATTTGAGATAATAACACAAATCAATCTGATTTTCAAGATATTTTATATAATTTTTTTATTTTTGCGAAAAATAATTTTTTCCATTTATAGAAAATATTGTATTGGACCGTTAATAGAAGTTGTAAAAGAGAGCAAAAAATAGCCATTACAACATAATTTTCATTATTTTGTAATGGCTGCTTTTGTATTGTTATATTTTTCTTAATATATAATTTTTCCTGAATAATTTTTATACATTTATATTATTTCCTCAATTAGAGCCTTGCTTTCTTTACAAACTTTCCGGTTGAAATGTTTTTTATAGGTCTGCCAGTCAAACATGGATATGAATAACTATGTTTAATTTACACTGTTGCCTCAATCAGAATTTTATCTCCTAGCACAATCTCTTTCACACCAATTTCTTTCTTTTTATTAAAATTAAAACTGAGCATATATCCTTTTTTAAGATGAAAATAGTCAAGATAAGCGGAAAGCTGGGCTTCTCCACGTTCATTGTAGGCATTGCCACGCCAGACTTTCATTTCAATAATACTTTGTTCTCCATGATAATCAATTACTAAGTCCATACGTTCATGGTTACGGGTTTCTGGTTCTACATAACAGTTTCCTGTACCATTAATAATTGGCTTTAAAAATAACATAAAGTAACGTCTGCCTGCGTCTTCAAGAAAAGTTTCATCTCTGTCACCATACAGATAATCAAAGGTTTCTATAAATTTTACAAGTATTTTTTTTACGTCCAGATGTCCACCAGTTATAAACTGGTTTTTTTCTTGTACTCCTATATTGTATATTTTGCTATTTATATATTCTTCTGATATAAACCAGTTATACAGAACTGTTTCAAAAATTCTGTTAGATATAACCACTGTCCCATCTACATTCTTTATAAAGCCAAACATGGCAGCTGATTCAATATAGTCATTCATTAAAGTGTATGGTATGGGTTTTCCTGTAAAAAGAAGTTCATAAAGTACTGTTTTGAGTTCAGGATATTCCTCCAGCTTACCTTTTAGTGACTGGTATAGTGGATTTATTTCATCAATTGCAATCTTTAATGCTTCTAAAAAGCCAGCTTTTGTCCATGCACTGCTTTTATCTGGATATCCATCCATCCCTGTGATGCGTTCGTCTATAAGTTTACAAAGTCTTGATACAAGATATGGATACCCAGAAGTATAATTATAGATTAGTTCTGAAATTCTGCCAGTATCCATTCCTGTATTATAATCGGCTTCATATTTTTTTAACATGCCTCTGATATCATCTGCAGAAAAACTTAAATCTACAAGAAAATCTGCTGCAATATTCCATGGACTGTTGGTTTTATGTCCTTCGTCTGGCTGGATTTTTTTCTTAATATTGCGTACATCATAAAGTCCTGCAAGAATGACTGACTTAAATACAGGCATTTTTCTTCTTTTCAGATAACATGCACGTAACTGGGCAAGAAAGTCTATAAATACCTGATTATTTGCAGCTGTATCTGCTTCATCAATAATTAAAACTATCTCTCTGTCTGATTGGGCACACCACGATTTTAAAACTTTAAATAGTGCCTGAAGTGAATTTATTGCTGCAGTTTTTTCTGCTAACACGTTAAGCGCTTTTCTGGTATTATCAGGAAGTTTTTTAGCATTGTCCAGCAGTTCTTCTGAAAATGCTGCTACAAATGACTGTTCATTTTCAAAGGACAGTGAACTGATTTCTTGAAAATCCAGGCTTATAACTTCATAATCTGCTTCCAGATAATTAGCAAGGGCATTTAATATAGTCGTTTTGCCATATTGCCTTGCTTTGGTGATTGTAAAATACTTCCCAGCGTCTATCATGGCTTTAATGTCTTTTAACCTGCCAGACAGGTCAGCCATGTAGTCAAACGCTGGATCACAATAACCATCAGTGTTGAATGTCTTATTCATTATTAACACACTCCTTTATCCTGCTGCCTGTTCAATGTTTTAAAAGATGAAGCCTGTCTGCAAGCAGTGACATCCTGCGTCCAAACGGAAATTCATAAAGTTCCCATCTGTTTAACCCCTGAAGTTTTAATACCAGTATAAAATATACTATTACAGCAGCTATTACAGCTGGCAGTATTGCAATATAAATCTTGTGTGTAAGTAAAAACAGCGTATAATAAACAGCTAGTGTCACTATTCCCATAATAAATGATGCTATAAGTGGTATGCAGAAACTTCTTGTCACTTCCTGGTTATATCCCAGATATTTTTTAAGTGACCTGCTGTTTAAGACACAGACTAAAGCCGGATATGTTACGTTACCTGCTACAAGTGCGTATATCCCCATATCTGTCCACATAAGAAGCCCTGCTATTATAGCTATATGGACTATTAGTGATATAAGTGAATGTATAACAGGAAGAACCATCTTGTCTATGCTTTGTAATACACCGTTTGTAACAGTTGACAGGGCATAGAATATTATACATACAGAACCAGTTATAAGCATAAGCCCGCCTGTCACATAGTCTGATGATGGGAACAGCAGCCTTATGATTGGTTCTGCCAGTACTGCAAGTCCCATTGCAGATGGAAATGCTATAATCATGTTTATTTTAACTGCCATTGCTACTTTTGATTTTACAGCACCAGTCTCCCCTGCTGCAAATGAACCGACAAGACTTGGTATCATTGAAGATGCAAGTGCTGATGATACGGCAAGGGGCACGTTTACAAGAAGTTTATACTTTGTGCTGTATATTCCCTGCATCGTGCTTACCAGTTTGTCAGAAACCCCTTTTAAATCCATAAGCTTATTAAACAGTGTTACGTCCACAATTCCGCTAAGCTGGTAAACTGTCTGGCTTAAAATAATCGGTATAACTGTTATTGCTATTATTTTATATGCCTGTCCTGCCTGTATAACTTTAGATGTCTTGTCTTTATTTTCGCTTTTAGCTATAACAGGCCTGTATATATAGTATATAACTGCCAGTGTCAGTAAAGCAGCTATTGCACCCATAAAAGTACCTAACGTGCCGCCTGCCGCACCCCATGCTGGAAGTTTGTCTGAAGCACTGTGTGCACGCATAAAAAAATAGGCAGCAAAAACACTTACAAATGCGTTGGCAACTTGCTCAAATACTTGTGAAACTGCTGTAGGAAGCATAGTCTTGCGCCCCTGGAAAAGCCCTCTTAACGTGCCTATTACTGCTACTATAAATATAGTAGGAGCTAGTATTCTTAAAGGAAGTGCCACACCGTTATACTTGGAAAAAAACTGCGACTCAATCCAGTCTGCGCCAAAAAAAACAAATAATGCCGCAGTCCCGCCTGTAATCACAGATACAACCATTGAATACCTGAAAAGCCTGAATGCATTTTTGTACCTTTTCTGTGCACATCTTGCAGATACCATCTTAGACACTGCCATAGGCATTCCATAGGAGGATATTATAAGTAGTATATTGTAAATTTCATATGCTGCTGAGTATATTCCATTGCCCTCATCACCTATTATATTTGCCATAGGGACGCGGTAAACCATGCCAATTATCCTCACCATAATAGATGCTACGGCAAGGATGCTGCCTTGCTTAAGGAATCCGCCTGCGGTACTTTCTTTTGAAGAACCCATCCTGCTTTCTCCCTTCTAATCCCTGGTTATCCCAAGTGCATTTAATATTTCATCCTGCTTTCTTTCCATTGCCTCCCTGTCCCTGTCTGTCATATGGTCATATCCCATAAGATGAAGCATACTGTGTGCTGTAAGAAAACATATCTCCCTTTTTAATGAATGGCCATATTCTGCTGCCTGTTTCTTTGCACGCTCTGCCGATATAACAATATCGCCCAGCAAAAGTTCACCGCTTTCCGGGTTAAAGTACTGTGCTGCTGCTTCATCACTTTCAAGAATTGAAAAATCCGCTGGCGGGCTGTAGTCCGCCATCGGAAATGAAAGGACATCTGTAGGTCTGTCAATTCCCCTGAAATCCTTATTAAGCCTGTGTATGCCACTATCATCAGTAAATGTAATATTGACTTCACATTCATATGGACAATTTTCAAACTCTATAGATTTTAATATTACACTCTTTAATATTTCCTCATAGTCAAATCCAATTTCATCATCTGTCTCTTTTTCTATAAGTATTGTCATGTAAATAACCAAACCTTTCCTGATATTACAGATTCTCTTTAAAAGCATTGTTAATATAAAAGTCCATAAGTTTTTCTATCTGTTCTTTGCTCATACCTGATTCACTAAAGTTTCCCTTTGCTATCCTCTTGCTAAATACGCTCTTTATAAGTTTTTCGTCAGATATCTGTGCTCTTTTTTCTGTTCTCTTGAAATATTCATCTGTAGATATAATGCTGTCACTTATCATTACAATTACTGCCTCACATGACCCTGGCTTTTCAGAGCCAGCATTTTGTAATACTATATCACTTAGGCCTGGAGGAAAATTATACTCTGTTATAAGTATTTTGCATGCCTCTGGATATTTTCTGTCTTCATAAATCCTGCCCGCTTCGTGGTAAAGCCCTCCAGCTTTTGCAAGCAGACAGTCACATCCCATATGATATGCTGCTTTATATGAAAGCCTGCCCACCCGTACTGAATGGCTGTAAAGTGATTCTGAATACTGTCCCATTCTTTTTAATAACATGTTATCTGGTTCAAGAAGCTGCAAAATAATCTTCTTATCACGTTTCTGGTTCCGTTTATATCCAGACTTTTTCTCTGGTGCAGCTAGTCTGGTCTTTATACAGTATGTTACCCATGATATAAATAGCATTACACTGTCCCCTGCCAGACATTTCAGTGTAAATTCTTTGTTCTTTCTTGCTTCTTTTAAATCAAAACCCGACAGCACTATTACCATAACCATAGTTAATGCAATAAATATTACTGATGCATATATAAATTCTTTATGACTTTTAACTTCTGACATTACAAGTGCCATAAGTATCCCGGTAACAGCATAAAAAACTATCATCATTATGTTCTTTTGTGCATCTGCCGATAACATTATATATTGTAACAGAAGAAGTGCATGGCATGAAACAGCATGTCCTATGCCTGCCCTTATAGCTGCCACTGCTACTGCTGCCATCCATATAGTTCCAATATCCATTATGCTTGTAAATGCTACAAGCGCATTAGACACCCCAAAGCTTATAAGAAATGTTATATGTGGCAGTATGCCTTCTGCTATTTTGTCATCAGAAAGACTGTAACAATATACAAATATCATAATGCCAACGGTTACAGTTGCTGCATTTCTAAATATTATTATATGGCTGGCGCTGCACAGCATGCCAGCAAGCACTGTGCACAATATTACCTCCGCATAAATGCAGCATATATATAAAGCATTTTTTATACGGTCTTTTATCTTATCCATATCTGTACCACTCTATCCTTATCTGTTTCTTTTAATCCGCCTTAGTAGTCCAGGGCAGCAGGACTATTTACTTAATTCTCCGTCTTTTAACCCTGTTTTCTGTCTCCCTGGCATCCCTGGCTTCTTTTTTTCTCTGCTGTCTTTTCTCATAATTATCATATGCCGTTACAATCTGCTGGACAAGCGGATGACGCACTACATCTTTATTGGTAAGATATGAAAAACCTATATCTTCAACTTTTCCAAGCACAGCAACCGCATGTTCAAGTCCCGACTGCGTATCAGGTGACAAGTCTTTCTGTGTCAAATCACCTGTAACAATTACTTTTGAGCCAAATCCAATTCTTGTAAGAAACATTTTCATCTGGGCTGGCGTTGTATTCTGGGCCTCATCAAGTATGATAAATGAATTGTCAAGTGTCCGGCCTCTCATATAAGCAAGTGGTGCAACTTCGATAAGCCCTTTTTCTACGTTGCGCAGATAGCTGTCAGCTCCCATAATCTGGTATAAAGCATCATATAGCGGCCTTAAATATGGGTCAACCTTGCTTTGCAGGTCTCCAGGCAGGAAACCAAGTTTTTCACCTGCCTCTATCGCTGGCCTTGTTAATATAATCCTGCTTACATCATCACGCCTGAAAGCCTCTATTGCCATTGCCATTGCAAGATAAGTCTTGCCTGTGCCCGCTGGTCCTATTCCAAAAACTATCATTTTTTTGCGTATCAAGTCAATATATCTCTTCTGTCCTGCTGTCTTTGGCTTCACAGGTTTGCCTTGTACTGTACGGCATACAATATCAGCATCTATCTCCACAAGCTCGCTTTCACGGTTCTCTACTGCAAGCGCAAGTATATAGTTTACATTCTGTTCTGTAATTATGTTACCTCTCTTAGAGAGTTCCATAAGCTGCATAAGTATGCTTTCTGCCTGTTTTACACCAGCTTCGCTGCCTGCAAGTTTAAGTGCGCCATTTCTTGCTACAATTGTCACATTCAATGATTTTTCAATTTTTTTTATATTAATGTCAAAACTCCCAAATATATTTCTTTCATGTTCCGCTGGTATCTCCACTACTGTTTCCATTATTGCCATTTTGTCTGTTTCCTTCTTTTATTTCATTTATTTTGCGGTACTTATTTTGCTCTTTCTGCATTTTTACATCGGAATATGCAATATAACTTCCATTAGCCTTTTCAATATGCAGACTGGCACTGATAATTTTATATCCACGCTGCCGCTGCTTTTCCAGATAATATCCAAACCTTTCATTTAACAGTTCCCTGGCTTCATTAGCTGAATACTTTGCGGGAGTATTATGGACTTCTGCAAAACACTGCCGCCAGAAATACGCTGGAAATCTTAGGGACAGTTCTGGCAAAATTTGACCACCTTCACGAATTATATCACATTTCTCGTAAGTTTCCAAATTATTTAAAGGATTATAGAAAAAAACATTTTTGTCAAATATGCTTATATTATACAGATATTTTTTCCTTCCTGTATACTCTTTCCTGGAATAGTCTTCTTTTAACTCATCTTTGTATTTTTTTGTACTTTCAATGACAACTTTTCCTTCTGCCCTTACACGCCTTTTTTTAACAAGCTCATCCCCATCTCCTGTAATCTCATCAAGACCTGAAATAAGCACATTATTTTTTCTGACTTTGTCTCCTGCCCTTACTTTTGCAGTACCCTTGCTGGTTACAATGGATATGACAACGCCAGTATCCTGTGTGACAAGGCTTGCTGGTTTTTTCTTTTTCTTTTCTTCATCAACAAGCTGTGCTTCCTTTAACTTTATAAATATTTTGCTTCCCTTTAGTTCTACAGAGACCCAGCTTATATCTTCAAAACTGTGCCTCATGTCTTCCCTTATTCCACTGCAGTCAACATCTTTTACAGCCATGCCCCCATATACATCATGTCCATCCAGGTATTTTAAAAGGCTTTCTTTTGTATGGAATGACTGCCCTTCTATTGAAATTCCCCATATACGGCTGGCCAGCAAAAAAAGAATACAGGAAAAGATTGCAATGCCTGTAAAAAAACTAAGCCTTTTTCCCATTTCTTCTAATACAAATGGAAATCCAGACCTCTCTATAATTACAGGTCTTACCCTGCACTTTCTTGCAATAGGGCGCAGCTTATAAAAATCTTTAAGAAAAATTCTGCAATACAGGACATCTTCGCCATCATCATACCTTATAAGCCACAAATCTATACCATGGTTGCGGCAGAGATTTACAAAACGTCTGCTTCCATATCCGTTTACACGTATTAACAGATACCCCTTAAACCAGCCTGCCACTTTATGTACCATACTAAAACAAAGCCTCCTAGTGATATTCTATTGAATTGATATTACCTGTTACACACATTCCATCTTCTCTGAAATATGCAATTACGAGTTTTTCGCCAATTATATGTATTCTGCATATTTTAGTCTGTATTCTTATAATACAATCGGTATATTCGATAATATTTCTGTAATTTTCTATACAAAACCTGTGTCTTCCATATCCGGTCAATACTGGTGCTTTTGCAATAATATCCTCTGTCATATTTAATTTCCTGGAAATCCGTTCTGCTATAACAGGCTCACCCAAAGAAGGCTTTGCTGCAGGTTTTTTATTGTGTTTATGTACAGATGGCTTATCCCTGTCCCTTCTAAGCATCTGTTACCTCCCGGCACTAAAAAGATTTATATTAATTTATGCAGGAATAAATGCAATGTTACCATTCATGGCTTATGCTGTGGATAGTAACAACAGGCAGTGTTTTCTTTCACAGCTTTATAAGCTTGATATCTTTTAGATTTATGATATAATTATCATAAATTATAATTGCTGTTGACTCCCTCTTTAATACATTATAGAAAGGAATATGATAAATATGCATGAAAAGTACAATAAAGAAATACTGGACCTTATCAGGAGCATGCAAAATATAGATTATATAAGCCCGGAGGATATACCAGACATTGATTTGTATATGGATCAGGTAACAACATTTATGGAAGAACATCTGAAATCCTCCAAACGTTTTGATGATGATAAAATCCTTACCAAGACAATGATAAACAATTATACAAAAAATAGCCTGCTTCCTCCTCCAGTAAAGAAAAAATATACAAAAGAACATATGCTTCTGCTTATATTTATATACTATTTTAAAAATTTCCTTTCAATTAACGATATAAAAAGTATACTTGACCCTGTATCTGAAAAATTCTTCCAGCCAGGAAACAGCTACAGCCTTGATGAACTCTATAAAGAAATAGTAGAGCTGGCACAGGACAATGTGAACTCACAATTACGTGATATTATACGTAAGCTTAAAAAATCTAATGAAACATATTCAGATACAAAAAACCCAGAAGAAAAAAAGATTCTGTCCAAGTTTGCTTTTATCTGTATGTTAAGTTTTGATGTATGGGTTAAAAAGACCATTATCGAAAATATTATCGATGATACATTGGGCAAGAAAAAGAAGTAAAAATCTGGCGCATTAATGCGCCAGATATTCATACAGTTTATCTATCGAAGTATTTACTACAAGTTCTTCTGGAAAACCAGTTTTTCTAATGACATTTAATGCCCGTTCAAAATTTCCAACATCTTCTTCTACATGCGCATCACTGCCAATAACTACAGGCTGGCCATATTGCTTGCACAATTCCAGCATTTTAATATCATTTTCTTCAGTATTTTTTCTAAACCCTTTTGGATTTAGTGATGCATTATTCAGTTCAAGAAGTACATGGTGTTCTTTTGCGGCAATTACAAGTTTTTCCATATCTACAGGAAACCTTCCATCATCTGGATGTCCTATTATATTGACATGCGGGTTTTTCATAGCTTTAATATACGCATACAGGTTTTCTTCTGCTGTACCTGTTTTATAACATGGCTGGTGCATGCTTGCAATTCCAATGTCCGTTGCATTTGCTGCATCTCCACGCAAATCAAGAGTCCCTTCTTTATCCAGTATGTTAAACTCCACACCAAAAAGAAGTTTTACACCATATTTTTCACGTCTTAATGCCTTAAAATTCAGAAAATACATATAAGAAGACGCACCTGGCATCATAGGTGCATGTTCTGTAATTGCAAGAAGCTTAAGTCCTTTATCTGCTGCACTCCTTGCCATTTCATTTATGGTATTGTAAGCATGTCCGCTTGCAATAGTATGTGAATGTGTATCAAGTATTAAATCCATATCCTTCCTCCAGTACATGTTGATATATGCGTTTATATATCCAGTTCCATCTGGATTTCATGCTCTGCCTCTGTCTTAAAATCCTCTATTTTATCAGGATTTATAACAGGAAGGCCATCTAATGATTCTATTCCAAAATTTCTTAGAAATTCCTCAGTAGTTGCAAAAAGCACAGGCCTGCCTGGTGCGTCAAGCCTTCCAGCCTCACAGATAAGGTTATATTCTACCAGTTTATTGACTGCATGGTCTGACTTAACACCACGGATATTCTCTATCTCTATTTTTGTCACTGGCTGTTTATATGCTATAATTGACAAAGTTTCCAGAAGTACATCTGTAAGCACATGTTTTTTGGGAACATGTGCAATCTTTATAAGTGTTTCATACATTTCAGGCTTTGTACACATCTGGTATGCACCATCTAATTCTATAATCTGTATACCTCTGCCATCATCCATATATTTATCCATCATATTTCTTATCACACGCCTGCATGTTCCCTCATCCTGCCCTGTTGCCACTGCTATCCTGTCAAGCCCGACAGCTTCACCCATTGTAAAAAGTATAGCTTCAATCCCTGCTTCCAGTTCCGAAAGTGTCATATCAAGCCTCCAGTACAAACATCTTTTGCCATTACATACCTGTCTGGTCAGATATATACAGCAGATGTAATCCATATATCGTCAAAAATATTTTCCTGCTCTATCTTAAGCCTTCCTGCTTTCATAAGCTCCAGTACACCTAAAAATGTAACTATTACCATAGTTTTATCCGTATTGCCCTCAAGCATTGCCCTGAAACTAAATCTGCCATGTGAAGCTGCGTATTCTTCAATATAATATATACGTTCTTTAACGCTGGCTGTTTCTTTTTTTATCTTACCAAAATTGCTCCTTACAGGGTCAGTTTTATCAATCTGTTTTTTCATAACACTATTAAAAATTGTCTGCAGCTTATTTAGTGTTACATCTGACAGAAGTTTCTTAATATCAATTTCTTCTTTATATGATTCTATTCCTTCTGGCAAATCCTTTTTCCTGAAAAACTGTTTAACTGCATCAACTTGCAAATCTTTAAGCTCTAATGCTGCATATTTATAAGTCTTATATTCAAGCAGCCTTTCAACGAGCTCTTCCCTTGGGTCTGTCTCTTCCCCATCGTCATTTTTCTTAGATGGAAGAAGCATTTTTGATTTAATTTTCAGAAGTGTTGCTGCCATTACCAGGAATTCACTCATAATATCCATATCTTTCTTTTCCATCTGTGAGATAATCTCTATATACTGTTCTGTTATCTCTACTATGGGAATATCAAAAATATCGATTTTATTTTTTTCTATAAGATGCAAAAGCAAGTCAAGAGGACCATCAAAGACATCAAGCTTTACAGGAATTCCCATACACGCCATCCTTTACCACAAAATCAATCTGAGCAGCCTGATACAGCCAAAATGTATCAGACCAGATATTAAAGTTAATATAAAAATAAGTTTTATCACAGAATCTGCCTTTATAATCTGGAGATAGTGCCTTGAAGACACTCCAGCTATTATAAGGCCTATATCAAATGTAGAAACTGGAAACATATTTGCAATAAACATATCAAAACTAAGCATTGCCACATATTGCCAGAACAGGGCAAAAAACTTTCCCATCGCAAAGACACCTGTTTTTAATATAACCAGACTAGATATAAATAACAACAGCAAAACAGTAAAACCTGTTATGCCAAGTATCATATTTGTTTTTTTGTCCCTTATCCTGAATAAATGGGGCTTTGAAATTGGAACAAAGCATGTTACTGACAATAGTATTCCTAATGGGTCAATATATCTCCATATAGCCAGAATACTGTTATTATGGCTTGCTGTCTGACCCTGGGCCTTCCGCACACAGAGATATACTATAGATTTAGCGAGTTCATGTATTATCATTACTAAAACAGCTACAATAATACATATTAGTATTTCTAACGCAATCTCTTTCACTAAGCACCTCAAATTTATTGTTACTATTTATAATAATCAAACTGCAGGCCATACATTTTAACAGTGTCACCTTCCTTGATACCAAGTGCTTTAAGTTCCTCAATAATTCCTGATGTCTGCATGAATTTCTGGAAAAACATAAAGCCTTTTTCGGAGTCAAGGTTAGTATAGCCAAGCATCCTTTCAATACGTGGGCCTTCTACTACATACATATCATCTTTTTCATTATATTCCACAGTATATGGCTCATCAGGAAATGAACCGTCAGAAATTATATATTCTTTTTCAAACACAACATGTTCCCTGCCAGTCTGGTCAAGAAGTTCTTTTACATAATATAAGAGTTCTTTTACTCCTTTGCCACTTACCGCTGATACTGGAAATACTTTTATGCCTTTTGGTTCAAATTCCTCTTTTAAAAGTGTAATAACTGTTTCTTCTTCAGTACCATAAAATACATCTATTTTATTGGCGGCTATTACCTGAGGCCTTGCTGCAAGTTCACTGCTGTACTTTGCAAGTTCATTATTAATTATATTTATATCATTTAGTGGGTCCCTGCCCTCTGTAGACGCTGCATCAACCATGTGAATAAATACCCTGGTACGCTCAATATGCTTTAAAAAGTCATGTCCAAGCCCCACTCCTTCTGATGCACCTTCAATAAGCCCTGGTATATCTGCAATAACAAACCCATCTGTACCTTCAAGGCCTACAACACCAAGAACTGGCTGTAGTGTAGTAAAATGGTAGTTTGCTATCTTTGGCTTTGCGTTGCTTACACGTGATAAAAATGTAGATTTGCCCGCATTTGGAAAGCCTACAAGCCCTGCATCAGCTATTGTCTTAAGTTCAAGTATAATATCCAGTTCCCTGCCAGGCTTGCCAGGCTGTGCATATTTTGGGACTTGCATAGCCGGTGTGGCATAATGCATATTTCCCTTTCCGCCCCTGCCGCCTTTTAAAATTATTTCTCTTTTGCAGTCATATGACATATCTGCTATGACTTTCCCAGAACTGGCTTCTTTTATAATAGTTCCTTCTGGTACTTTTACTACAAGGTCTTGGCCATCTGCACCATGGCAGCGCTTTTTGCCACCAGGTTTTCCATCACCGGCACAGTATTTCCTTTTATAGCGGAAATCATTCAATGTATTAAGCCCAGGGTCAACCTCAAATATAAGGTCTCCGCCTTTTCCACCATCACCACCATCAGGACCGCCTGCAGCGACATAGAGCTCACGCCTGAAGCTTACATGGCCGTCACCGCCCTTTCCAGAACGTATATACACTTTAGCACTGTCAGCAAACATCCAGCACACCTTCTTTCTATCTATAACTATAATAAAATGGGGCTGTTTGTACAGCCCCTCTTTTACTTTTAGCATAAATCATGCCTAAAATCCCCGGATTTAACCTTATCTACTTAGCTTCTACCGGATATACAGAAGCCTGTTTCTTGTCTCTGCCTTTTCTTTCAAAGCGGAGTACGCCATCTACTAAAGCAAATAATGTATCATCACCGCCACGGCCTACATTTACGCCTGGATGGATTTTTGTACCACGCTGTCTGTAAATAATATTACCTGCAAGTACAAACTGTCCATCTGCCCTTTTTGCTCCCAGTCTTTTTGACTTTGAGTCCCTGCCGTTCTTAGTAGATCCCATTCCTTTTTTATGGGCAAATAATTGAAGGTCCATATTTAACATTTCATTACACTCCCTTCTTCTTTTTAATTCTGATTTGAATATATTTATTTCCGTATTTACTTTGTATTGCGTTAAGCCCTAACACAAGTGAATTAAGTAACAGCGCAGCATCTGCGCTTACTGGCCTTGATATTATATCAAAAGAAACTACATCTTTTTTTTCGTGCACAGCTCCCTTAAACCTGTCATCAGTAAAATGTTCTATTGAATTCATTGTATTAATAACAAGCACAGACACCGCTGAACACACTATATCGCTGCCATATGCTGCAAAACCGGCATGTCCTTTCATACGGAAACCGCAAAACACTCCATCATGGTTCTGATAAACTATAACCTTTATCATAGTGCCACCTTAGCCGTGCCATATTAAGCATTAATCTTTTCAATCTTAACTTGTGTGTAGCTCTGCCTGTGGCCTTTTTTCTTATGGTATCCAGTTTTTCTCTTAAATCTGTAAACAATAATTTTCTTAGCACGTCCCTCTTTAATTACAGTAGCTGTAACTGTTGAATCCGCTACATCAGCACCTGCCTTCATAGTTCCATCGTTTACAGCGACAACGTTATCAAACGTAACTGTTTCACCTGCCTGTGCAGCAAGTTTTTCTACATTAATGATATCGCCTTCAGATACTTTGTACTGCTTTCCACCTGTTGCAATAACTGCGTACATATTGCACCTCCTGTTTATCATTACTCGCTAGTTTTGGTGCCTGTATTCTGCAGACACAGGGCTTAATAAACCTCACTAAGCGGCATACCTGGATAGTTTATCATTACTTCCTGTATTTGTCAACCAAAATTTTTATTAACGATATTTTAAGACTCGTGTTTTAGCTGTTGGAATGTCAGTCAAACATATACATATATCCAGACGGAATTTCTGCCTTTACATATATACCGTTATCACGGTATTCCTCTTCCATTATCTGTCCAAATTTGTGTATTTCATTTACTTTAGATGCTTCGCTGTAAGGAAAGATTTTTTCAATTATCTTCTTTCCCTCTTTTAAGACTTCTGCCAGTGTATCAACCAGAAGGTCAAGCCCTGTTCCGTTTTTGGCAGAAATTTTTACAGTTTTATCTGCTTTTAAATCTTTAAACTGCACATCCCCATTCACCAGGTCTGTTTTATTAAAGGCGGTGACAATTTTCTTATCACTAATTCCAAGCTTTTCAAATGTATCATATACAGTATGCATCTGTGCATCCATCTCAGGATTAGAACAGTCTGCAACATGAAGAATTATATCAGCATATTTTGCTTCTTCAAGTGTTCCACGGAATGCTTGTATAAGGTGGTGGGGAAGCTTTCTTATAAATCCTACTGTATCAGTAAAAAGCATTTCACCGCCTGTTTCTAGTTCCAGCCGCCTTGTAACAGGGTCAAGTGTTGCAAAGAGCTTGTCTTCTGATAAAACACCTGCTCCTGTAAGTTTATTTAAAAGCGTGGATTTGCCAGCATTAGTATAACCTGCTATAGCTACTACTGGTATTGGATTTTCATGTCTTTTCTTACGTGTAAGTTCCCGTACATGTTTTACACGGTCCAGTTCCTTCCGTACTTGTGTAATCCTTTCTTTTATAAGCCGTCTGTCCATTTCAAGTTTCTGTTCACCAGGACCTCTTGTGCCAATTCCACCGCCAAGCCGTGACAGCTCACTTCTGCCGCCTGTAAGATGTGAAGCCCGGTATCTTAGCTGTGCAAGTTCTACCTGAAGTTTTCCTTCACTTGTAGAAGCCCTTTTTGCAAATATATCAAGAATCATCACAGTCCTGTCAATTACTTTTACTCCAAGCGCCTCTTCTAAATTATGGTACTGTGCTGGTGACAGTTCGTCATCGCATACAACTGTATCTGCCTTTGTATTGTTTATAAGTTTCCTGGCTTCTTCAATCTTGCCTTTTCCAATATATGTCCCTGCATGGGCCTTTTCCCTGTTCTGGATAATCTTTGCAACAGTTTCTGCACCTGCTGTCTGTCCCAGTTCTTCTAACTCATTAAGCGACCTGGCAGCAGCATCACCATCTGACGTTTCAACTGCTATAAGTATTATCTTTTCCTTTTCCTTTGCAGTATCAAATACCTTTGTTTCCAAATTCCTGTCTCCTTTTTTATTCTGATGCCCTGGCAGCTTCCCTGCCTAATGATACAGTTCTAATCCGGGTATTAATAAATAAAAGTTCTTTCTTCATGCCATCATCATCCGGGAATTCATTCAGATACTGTCTTGCAGCTTTTCTGGCTTTTTTATACTGTGCAGTTTTTTCATAAAGAATTACCCTGTTTTTAATAAGTGTGCGCCTTGCAGATGTAGTTCCCAGTGCAATGCCTTTATTTATATAACTTTCTGCATTTTCGTAATCCCCAAGCAGTATATAACATCCTGCAAGCTGGTTATATGCCTGTGCTACATTAGTTCCCTGGATGCTGGTGTCTCCAGTTTTACTAATATATTCATTAAACTTGCTGGATGCTTCTTTATAATTTTTTTCTGCCATTTTTACTGTGCCAAGATAATACAGTGCTTCATTACAGCCACCTTTTAAAGACTTTTCAAGGCTGGACACTGCTGAAGAATAATCTCCCATATAATAATATGCCCTTCCAAGCTGAAGTATTTCGTCAGCACTTTCCATTTTAGCATCTGTTATCAGGGAGATAACATCATCTGCAAGCTTGCTGCTGTCTTTAAAAACATTTTTCTTATCATTTTTATAGATGTTATAAAGTGCAAAGTACGCATCATAGCACTTCTTATCAGCTTTTATGGCACTTTCGTAATCTTTAGCAGCTTTTTTAATATCCCCAAGCTTCTCATAAAGCCCTGCCCTTTCAAAATATATATCTGCAAGATTGTTATCTTCAAGCAGGCTGTTATATGTTTCCAGTGCCAGGTCAAAGTTTTCCATAAACCCGGCCGCTGCTGCTTTCATCTTTCCAAGTTTTTCATCCATATAACCATACTGGTCTATTGCAAGCGCCTTATCACAGGCTTCTATCACTTTATTATAATCATTCAGGCCATAATATGCAACAGCCTGCCCAAAAAAAAGCTTTTTATTGTTCTGTCCAGATATCTCATTATCAGTATCCTGGTAAGCCTTCCCAAACTCTTTAACAGCCTCTTTATAGCGGCTGGCAGCGTTAAGTGCCATTCCATATGCTATATAATATTCAGCCCTTTCATCATTTTTTTTAATTGCTGTTTCAAGATGTAAAATTGCCTCTTCATACTTACCATCTTCTATCAGTTCCACAGCCTCATTGTACTCTTTATTAGCTTTACCACAGCTACACAAAACAATAGCGCAGTTTATTACTGTTATCATAATAATAGTTCTTTTATAATACATTTTCACAGCTTTTAAGACTCCTTCCATGCCAGCCTTATACTATATTTTTAATTTTTTCTATTATTTCCTTTCTCTGTTCCCCAGAAAAAGTTTTCTCATCCATAAGTTCATTTACAAATTCATCTATTGCGCCATCATTCCAGAATTCTAAATCTTCGTGCAGCATATAGCATCTATAATCGTGCTTTGAAACCAGTATGTGGTAATAAAAGTATCTTCCATTCCTGTATTGTTCAATAAATCCCTTTCTTACAAGCTTTCCTAAAAATGTAGAGACAGTCTGTGGCTTCCAGTTTTTATTATATTTGTCATTCACAACCTTCATAATGTTCGCAAGCCTTGCGCCCTCACCTAAATCCCATACACATTTCATAGTTACCTTTTCACTTTCTGTCAGATCGTTAATTTTCATTAATACATCATTCCTTTCTATTATTAAAAGCCTTCTGACACAGCATATACAAAATAGTTTTTAATATACTATTTTTGTATAAACATGATAACAAATGTGTGTTGACTTTTCAATAACCTTAATGATAAATTAATAAATTAAATAAAAAAGAAAAGATATTGCCATAAGAATGACAATATCAGACAAAGAAAAATTTTATTATCTTAATATTTTAAAGAAGATTTTTTTAAATAATCCTCGTACTTTTTAACAATAAGCTTTCTGCCACTTTTACGTATAGGTATCATTTTGTCATCTGACATAATGAAATCTGAATCAGCAACATATGTAACATACTGCATGTTTATCAAATAACTCTGGTGACACCTTAAAAACCTGCTGTCAGAAAGCTCATGTTCAAATGAATCAAGCTTGTTATATACTTTGACAGCGCCTTGCGTTGTAGTATGTATATAGACAACTTTATTGTCAGATTCCATATGTATAATATCTTTATAAGGGATGATAATTGGCTTGCGTTTAGATTTTACTTCAATGAAATTACGGTTGTTTTGTGGATGCTTTTGCAGATAATAATCAACTACTGACTGTATACGTAAAGTTTCATATGGTTTAAGCAGATAAGCCATTGCATGTACATCATATGCAGCAATGGCAAATTCTTTACTTGATGTACAATATACTATTTCTACATTCTCATCCATTTCCCTGATAAGTCTGCCCGTTTCAATTCCATCTATATCATCCATAAGAATATCAAGAAAAATAATGTCAACTGGATAGTTTTTATAACCTGAAACAAGCTCCTGGCCATTAGAATATAAAACAATATCATATGCCAGTCCTATCTCTTCCAAAAGAAACCCGATAATCTTTTTAAGTATATCCCTGTCAAGTTCACTATCTTCACATATTGCGGCTTTAATCATTAGTATCAAGTCCTTTCCCGCCATTAATTACGCTTTAATTAAAACCCAAGAATAGAATAACCAATTAAAATACTTTTGTCAAGAAAAAACAGTCTAAAGACAAGATAATATAAGAACAATAGTAACGGACATTTCCATTATTTTTTATAGTCCACAACACAGTTCTTGCCATGCCCTTTTCCATAATACAGCCTGTTATCAGCTTCTTTTATTATATCCTTAATATCCTTTCCCTCATCTGAACTTGCAGTACCCAAAGTCATTGTAACTTTTATTTCATCCCCTTCCTGGCTTATAATTACAAGTTTCCTTATTTCTTCTATTATGTCTTCTGCTATTTGTACTGCAGTGTCTTTGCCGCAGTCTGGAAGCATGACAAGTATTTCTTCACCGCCCCATCTGCATACAATATCACAGTCCCTTACAGATGTTTTAAATACATTTGCCACAGATTTTAAAACATTGTCACCACATGTATGTCCATATGTATCATTAATATGTTTGAAATCATCAATATCTCCCAGAATTATTGCATAATCCTGTTGTTGTCTGGATATATTTTTATAACACTGGTTTATGCTTCTTCTATTGGCCAGGCCAGTAAGTACATCATGTGTTGACAATATTTCAAGCCTTTCATTTTTCTTTATCATAATCTCTTCAAGAGTCTTTATCTGTATAAGGAATGTACTCATAAAAACAACTATTGCAACAACAACAAGCAGATAATTCACTATATATATACTAGTCTGTACAAAACTGTTGCCAATATCATACATTGGCTCAAATGCCCACGATGCATACTTTGAAATTACAAAAGCAATAATGGTTGTAAATATATAGACAACAGGATTTATAAAATGGCTGGAACTTCTGAACGAGTACGCTGCATAATAAGCTATTGGTATCATACATACCATATAAAGCAAAAAACCACAGGAACTTCCCACTGCAAATGTGGCAAGCATTGCATGTATTATAACCTCTGCATAACACAGGTTAAATACTACATAAGAACTTTTTCCAAAATGAAGCCATATAAAACAGTTAATATATACTACTATGCTTACAACATTTACTGCTGCCATCATATGTACATCAAAGCACATAAACAGTATAAATAACAATATATGTATACATGCCATAACTAATGTAAGATATGTAACTACCTGCTTCATTGTAAGTGCTATTTTGGTTTCCCCTGAAATATATTCCCATAATTTCTTCATAAATATCTCCCTCTCCACCACACACCCCAATATCTTAATAAAATAAAGCGGACTAACTGAAGCTAAATAATTATACCAGAGAAAATAGCATATTGCAAATAAATCACATTTTTCTTTTTCCAGCATAATCTAATTTATAGAGCTTTAATCTAACAGGAGGCAGAAATATGCACCAGTTACAAGTTATTATATATTCATATGGCAATGACAGACGGCAGAAATATCTTAGCAGTATGCTTAAGGAACATGGTTTTACAGTTGTTGATGTGCCTGATGGACCAGATATTTATGACAGGTCTGGATTACAGGATGAAATACTTCTGCTTCCGGTTGCAGCGCAAAAAGAAATAATAAATGGAATTATCCCATTTATACATTCAAAGACATATATTATAGGCGGGGTTCTGCCCAGCTATCTTACAGATATTTGTAATGCTGAACATGCAAGATTTTTAGACTATATGAAAATACCAGAAACTGCTATTAAAAATGCTGTTGCTACTGCTGAAGGAGCAATATGTGAAGCAATCAAAGCAGGAAGCATCAATTTGCAGGACAGCAGGTGCCTTATAATAGGCTATGGCAGATGTGGGTCTGTGCTTGCAGACAAATTAAGCAGCTTAAAGGCACATGTAAATGTCCTTACGCTAAAATCTGAGGATATTGCAAAAGCTGCTGCCAGTGGCTATGAAGAAACATCTAATGACTTTGGCAGATACGACTTTATATTTAACACTGCGCCAGCCCTGGTTATAACGCCAGAACGCATAAATACAATAAAACGCAGCTGTATAATTATAGATATTGCCTCAAACCCTGGTGGAACAGATTTTGAATACTGTAAAAGCAGAGGGATAACCGCCATGCACTGTCTTGGGCTTCCCGCCATATATTCACCAGAAACTTCCGCAAAAATCATATTTGATGAAATTATAAAATATATTTAGAGGCTTAGATTATTATTTTTAAATGCGCATCCTGCGCAGGATTGGAGACCATCCATATGAATGAAGTAAAGCATAAACTTAATGTTGGTTTCGGCATAACAGGTTCGTTTTGCACACATGCTAAGATTAAGGAAATAATTAAAAGCATGAAAGACGATTACAATATATATCCGGTTTTTTCCAAAAATGTCCGCTCATTAGACAGCCGTTTTGGAAAAGCGTCTGATTTTATTTCTGATATAGAAAACATTACTGGCAACAGCGGAATATATACAATACCTGAAGCAGAGCCTATAGGACCAAAGAAGCTTTTTGACGTGCTTGTTATAGCACCATGTACAGGCAATACACTTGCCAAACTTACAAATGGAATAACTGATTCGGCTGTTTTAATGGCAGCAAAAGCACATCTGAGAAATGAACGCCCACTGGTTATTTCTGTTGCTACAAATGATGCAATGGGAATTAACTTCCGCAATATTGGGATGCTTTTTAATATAAAAAATATTTATTTTGTTCCATTTGGACAGGATGATTACATTAAAAAGCACAACTCGCTTGTAGCACATGCCAGGCTTATACCTGAGACAATAGAAAAAGCTATGGAAGGAAAACAGATACAGCCTGTACTACAGTCATATTGTTGAGAGAGGCTGGCAGGAAGTACGCCAGCCTTGTGCAGATGTAACCTGCATACAGAATGTTTACAGATGTATTTTTATTTTGAATTTTTTCATCCAGTAGTTAATCTGTATAAGATATGCGAGCATCTGTGGACCTGCCATAAGCTGGCCATACCACGGTGCTCCATAGTCTTTTACGCTCTGCATAAATCTTTCGAGTTTTTTCTTGTCTATTATATCCAGAAGAGGACACCCATCTTCTTTTATTTCATTCTCAAGACGCTGTACCAGAAGCTTTTCATAGTATGGATTATAACTTTTTGGATAAGGGCTCTTTTTTCTGAACAGTATGTTGTCTGGCAGTTTGCCGCATGCAGCCTGCCGCAGTATATTCTTTACTACTCCATTATAAGCCTTCATATTCCATGGAATATTAAAGACATATTCCACAAGCTTTCTATCTGCAAATGGGACACGCGCTTCAAGTCCGGAATTCATACTTGTTCTGTCCATTCTATTAAGAAGTGTCTGCATAAAAAATCTTATATTAAGATATCCAATCTGCCGCCGGCTGCTTTCGGTTTTATCTTCAGAAGGAAGCAGTGCCACTTCACTAACTGCATCTTTATATGCTCTGTCCACAAACTCATCCATATTTAATACATCCAGCACATCATCACGCATAAGCTCTTTACGTGGAGATAAATCAGGTGTCCATGGAAATGTCTGGCTTTGCAGGAATTTCTCTTTATGGAACCATGGATATCCTCCAAATACCTCATCAGCACACTCACCAGTTAAAACTACTTTGTGGTTCTTACTGACTTCCCTGCAAAAATGCAGCAGTGATGAATCCACATCTGCCATACATGGCAGGTCGTGTGCATCCACAGACGCATACAATAAATCTGCCTGTGTTTCATAGCCACATTCCAGATAATGATGTTTTGAACCAAGAAATTCTGCCATCTCATCAACATATGGCCGGTCCTGTGAAGGCTGGAAGCTGTTTGCCTTAAAATACTGGTCATTTCCTGTAAAGTCAAATGAATATGTCGCAAGCTGCCCTCCATCTTTTGCCAGCTCTTTGGCACAGATTGCTGAAACAAGACTTGAGTCAACACCTCCCGATAAAAATGTACATATTGGTACATCTGAAACCATCTGTCTTTTTATTGCATCTTCTACAAGATACTCTGTCTTTTCAACAGTTTTTTCATAACTGTCCTCATGTGGCCTGCTCTTAAGATGCCAGTAACAATTATTTTTTACGCCATATCTGCTGCAGCTTAAATAGCATCCGGGCTTTACTTCATATATTCCTTTAAAGACACCTGAGCCAGGTATTCTTGCTGGTCCCATTCCAAATACTTCACTAATGCCATTCCTGTCAAGTACTGCTTCTGTCCCTGGATACTTAAACAGGCTCTTAGGCTCTGATGCAAATATTGTGGTGTCATCTTTAACAGTATAGAATAAAGGTTTAACGCCAAAACTATCCCTGTATAAATATATTGTTTCATGCCGTTCATCATATATTGCAAATGCAAAAATCCCATCCAGCTTATTTACAAATTCAGGCCCATATTGCAAAAAAGAAAGCAGGATAACCTCTGTATCTGAACCAGATACAAAACTCCACCCTGCATTTTTAAGTTTTTTCCTGAGCCGTTCTGTATTGTAAAGTTCACCATTGTAGACTATATAATATGAAAAGCCATCCAGTTTTCTGCACATTGGCTGTATACCGCCAAGAATATCAATAATGGCAAGCCTTGTATGTGCAATCCCACAGTGCTTAAAAAGCCGTATGCCATCACTGTCAGGCCCACGGTGGACAATACTGTTTTTCATGTCTTCCAGCACTTTTTCATATAACGCTTTCTTTTCTGTAAAATCCAAAGAATAATTAAAAAATCCTGCTATTCCGCACATATTTCCTCCTGTCTTGGAATTGTTTCCAACCTATCTTAATTATTGTATGCAGGATATTAAAAAAGTATAACCTTAATCTGGCAGATAATAATAGTATTGCATCTGCTCTGTTTTTCTAATATAATAAATAAAAAGATAACAGAAAGGTATGATACAGATATGAACTTTGAAGAAGCGCAGAATAAACTCGCAAAATATGGACAAGAACACGTTCTTAAATATTTTAACGAACTTAATAGGGAACAGAAGGAAAACCTTCTTGCACAAATTGATGGTACTGATTTTTCAGTAATATCTAAAATAACTGATAATATTAAAAAAAATCCACATGGTATTATATCCCCAATTAAAGCAATGACCCTGAAAGAGATTGAAGCATATAAAGAAGAATTTACAAAAACAGGGCTTGAGGCAATACGTGCTGGCAAAGCTGGCGCTGTACTTCTGGCTGGCGGCATGGGCACACGTCTTGGCTCTGACAATCCAAAAGGCATGTACGATATAGGCATCACAAAGCCTGTATATATTTTCCAGCGCATTATAAGAAATCTTCTTGACATTGTAGATATGTCTGGTACATGGATTCATCTTTTTATAATGACAAGTGACAAGAACCACGAGACCACAACCGCTTTTTTTAAAGAACAGAAATATTTTACTTACAATCCTGGTTATATACATTTTTTTAAGCAGGACATGGCACCTGCTTCAACATATGAAGGAAAAGTTTATATGGAAGACAAAGACAGGATTGCAACATCTCCAAATGGCAACGGGGGATGGTACTCTTCAATGCAGAATTCAGGTATTACAGATTTTATTCATAAAGCTGGTATAGAATGGCTGAATGTGTTTGCTGTGGACAATGTATTACAGCGTATTGCAGACCCTTGCTTTTTAGGGGCAGTAATAAGCAAAAACTGTGCTGCTGGCGCAAAAGTAGTGTGTAAAGCAGACCCTGATGAAAAAGTTGGTGTAATGTGCCTTGAAGACGGACATCCTTCTATTGTTGAATATTATGACCAGACAGAACAGTTGCGCAATACTAAAGATGAAAATGGCATGCCAGCATATAATTTTGGCGTAATTTTAAATTATCTTTTTCATGAAAGAGAACTTGAAGAAATATGTGATAATGAACTGCCACTTCATATAGTAGAAAAGAAAATACCTTATATGGATGAAACCGGCAAGTTTGTCAATCCTGCCAAGCCAAATGGCTATAAATTTGAAACTCTTATACTGGATATGATACATCTGCTTGACACATGTCTTCCATTTGAAGTTGAAAGAAATAAGGAATTTGCGCCTATAAAAAATAAAACTGGAATAGATTCAATAGAAAGTGCAAGGAAACTTTTACAGGAAAATAATATAGAATTATAAAAAGAGCACATCCTTATAGAAACTCCCACTTCTATAAGTGGGAGCAGTTCACAATTATTATATTTTTCCAGAAAGATTCTCATTAAAATACTCATCTGCTACCATTTCAAGATAAGAAATATCAAGTTGTGAATAGTAATTGATTAGTTTCCTTCTCAGCTGTGACAGAACTATTAGTTCATTCTCTTCATCAGAAACACTCTTGTCTTTCCAGCTTTCAACCATTTCACCAGTAATATTTTTATCAATCCACAATTTTAGCTGGTCTGTCAGTGATTCTTCTTCTGCTATCTGGCCTTTTATCTTCTTAGATTTGGCAATTGAAACAGCTCCGCCAACTAAAAAAACAGAAAACATACACAAGAGGCATATAAAAATAATATTACTATATCTTAAAGGAATAATTCCAAATTTACATAATGTAATATACGCAATGCCAGCCAGTCCAAATATAATAAATGTTATTCCTGAAAATTTCACATCTTTATATTCATCCGCTTTTTTAGTATATGTTTTGCCTGATGTTTCATTTATAGTACTGTCCTTTTCAATATACTCAGGCGAAACAGTAGTTTCCTCCTGTTTTGCCTCACTGTTTTCCTGCAATGCCAGCATAAAACCACGCAAAAATTTCTCTGCTTGTTTAAACTGGTCTTCAGGCACAGTTATTCTATAAACACTATTCTCTTCTTTCTGTGCTGCATTTTTAATACCAGAAAACTCTAAATATTCCATAAGCCTTGCAGCAACAGTTCCATCTTCTAACTCACATAAAACAGATGTTAAAAAATCAGATTCAGTTCCCTTGACAAGCGCAGAACCACATTCAGCGCATGTGGTAATCCCTTCCTGATATTCTGTCTTACATTCCGGACACCACATATTAAAACCATTACCGAAAACTTATAAAAAGTTGTAAATTTTTATGTTTCATTACTATTACATTCAAAAATTCTTTTTCTCTTTTTATAAGGCTACATGTCTTACAGTAACATTTTCCTTTCTTCTTTTTCTCATATATTCTTGATATGCAACGCTGTAACCGGCGTTTTCCTTTTATGAGATTGCTTACAAGCCCACTGCCTAAAGGCAGTGGGCAGATGGACTTTTAACTAACGTACAGCTTCTTTAACCTTTGCTGCCTTACCAACCCTGTTACGAAGATAGAACAATTTCGCACGTCTTACTTTACCTTTTCGCACTACTTCAATCTTATCAATAATTGGTGAGTGTAATGGCCATGTTTTTTCAACACCAACACCATTAGAAAACTTCCTTACTGTAAAAGTTTCCCTCACTCCGCCATTCTGTCTTTTAAGCACAGTACCTTCAAATACCTGTATACGCTCTCTTGTACCTTCAATAACCTTAGCATATACTTTTATTGTATCACCAACTCCAAAATCAGTAATATCCTTTTTTAACTGCGCATCTTCAATTTCTTTAATAATATTATTCATCTGTGTAACCTCCTTATTATTGATGTTCTTAATACCTATGTGCCCTGCGGCCGTAACAGAGGAACATCTCTATTTACAACATGTTGTATTCTACCACAGACTTCCACTTAATGCAAGAAGTTTTAAAAATAAAATACTTACTGCATATCCCTCTTCCTGATAATTTCAAGCACCTCTGCTTCTGTAAGCTGCACTTTTTTGGCTATTTCATTGGTTTTCATATTCATTTCATAATATGCATAAAC
>DKXQ01000060.1:19293-19529 GCA_002493085.1 Lachnoclostridium sp. UBA7122 | reverse complement strand
GTTCGAATCCTTCTCCATCCATTTTACTCAAGATAAAAATAGTATAAAGATTGTTATTTAACGCGGGGTGGAGCAGTTAGGAAGCTCGTCGGGCTCATAACCCGAAGGTCATAGGTTCAAATCCTGTCCCCGCTACTCATTAGATATTTATATAATATCTAATGCCCAGATAGCTCAGTTGGTAGAGCAGAGGACTGAAAATCCTCGTGTCGCTGGTTCGATTCCGGCTCTGGGCA
>DKXQ01000060.1:0-18943 GCA_002493085.1 Lachnoclostridium sp. UBA7122 | reverse complement strand
ATGGGATACTAGCTCAGTTGGTAGAGCACTTGACTTTTAATCAAGTTGTCGGGGGTTCGACTCCCCCGTGTCTCATAGGAAAAAAGTTTTAAACAGGCTATAGCATTAAAATGTTATAGCCTGTTTTTTTGCTTTTATCAGAAAATTATTTACTATCAGGTATTGACAATTATATGTTTATAGTGTATATATAACATATAAACAGTTAAGAGGGCAGGTGAATCTATTGAGGATAATACAAAATTCAGGAGTACCTATATACCAGCAGATAGCAGGACAGTTCAGGGAAAATATACTAACAGGAAAGTATAAACAAGGTGAATTTCTTCCATCAATAAGGGGTCTGGCAAAGGACTTGCGAATTAGTGTTATTACAACAATGAAGGCATATGAGGAACTGGAAAAACAAGGGCTTGTAACAGCAGTCCAAGGTAAAGGTTATTATATTAACGCACAGGATAGTGATATGTTAAAAGAGCAGCATATGAGAAAGATGGAGGAACATCTGTTAAATGCAATATCAGCAGCAAGAATTGCTGGAATCCAGTCTAGTGAACTTATTGATGTTTTAAAAATGCTGCTTGAAACAGAGGATAATTTAAATTAACAAAAAATTTTATAGAAAGGAATAGTAATATTATGTATATAACTCCAGTTATAAGTGTCAGTAATTTAAGAAAAAAGTTTAAAAGTTTTGAATTAAATATACCATTACTAAATATTCCTAAAGGTTTTGCAACAGCACTTATTGGTGAGAATGGCGCTGGCAAAAGTACATTTATTAATATACTTGCAGGAATACGCCTGGATTATAAAGGAGATATTAATTATTTTGATGGCGAAGAGAACGAGGAAATAATACGTGAAAATATTGGATATACAGGTCCAGGAAATTATTTTATGCCACACTGGAACATATCACAGATAGCAATTGCCAGCAAAATTTTATTTGACCAGTTTAATAAAGATAAGTTTTTTGAAATTTGTAATACTCTTGGCATTAATCTTTCTGGCACAGATGGCAATAATAAAAGTTTTAGCAAATTGTCAGATGGCATGAAAATGAAGGTAGTACTTGCCAATGTATTTGCAAGGGAAACTAAGATGCTTCTTCTTGATGAACCCGCTTCGCCACTTGACCCGCTTATGAGAGAAAAACTGTGTGAAATGCTTAGGGAATATTTGAATGAAGGTAATGGAGAAAAAAGTATTTTATTTTCAACACACAATATTGCAGATATGGAAAATGTTACAGATTATGCAGTTATTATGGAAAAAGGCAGGATTGCTGAACAGGGTTTTGTGGAAGATTTAAAAGAGAAATATATATTGGTTAAGGGTGAAGCAGAAGATTTATACAAAGTAAAAGATATATTAGCCAGTTTCCAGAAAAACAGCTATGGATTTGAAGGCATATGTTTTGCAGATAATATTGAAAGGCTTGCAGGACTTAATATTTCAAAAGAGATTCCTTCTCTTTCACAGATTAGCCTTGCAGTTATGAAGAAATATACGCAGCTTTTATAATTATTAAGAAAGGACTGGCTATTTATGAAACAATATATAAAAAGTTATAGTATATTTTTCCCAAATAAAATATTTTGGATATTGCATAATTTTTTATTTCCTGTATTTATACTGTCACTGGTATTTTTGCAAAGGCTGTTTATTAGTAATAATATTCTGATATTATTAATTACAGCATTACTGATAATAGGATTGGAATCTTTTATAGATTTTTATATCTTTGGGGGAATTGCAAAAAGGGACAGTTGTAGAAATGAATATTTAAAAACATCTGCCAGATATGCAATAATAATGCAAAGAGCTTTTATTGCTGATGCTGTAAGAAGATTTATAGTTATTTTAGTAGTAATGCTTGTATTATATGTTATTTTAAAAGTACCATCTGATATAATTATTTTTATGCTATCATCTGTTTATTTTTTTGTATCTGTTTCTCTTTGTATATTGCGTTTTGCAGAGGATTTATTTATACGTGTTTTGGTTAATTCTGCGGTATATATTATGTATACAATATTTTTTTCAGTCGTTTTCAAATACAATTTAATAGGTGTTGCGGATATTGTACTATTTTTGTTAAGCCTGCTGCTTGTTATATTCCATATTAAATTTTTAAATTTAAGAATGAGGGAGGAATATTAT
The DNA here is from genome assembly GCA_002493085.1 of Lachnoclostridium sp. UBA7122. Taxonomy (GTDB): domain Bacteria; phylum Bacillota; class Clostridia; order Lachnospirales; family Lachnospiraceae; genus Butyribacter. The sequence goes on along the minus strand of DKXQ01000060.1, from coordinate 16,777 downwards.
GATGAAGAAAGTTAAAGAAAATTTTAATCTTCTTAAATATGGATATCATTTTGAACTCAATATAATAGGTGCTGTAATTTGTATTATAGTATGGCCTTTACAATTATTTATACATAATATGCCATTTTTCTTAGTTAGCTGCATTTTTATAATAAATGTTGCATCTACACTTGAAATGTCAGGAATTATAAAAACATCACCAAAGTTCCGGCCATTTTATTTTAGCATACAGAGAATGGTCAATATAGCTGGTTTTTTACTATATTTTATAATATTGTTTATAATAAAATTTATACAAATGGGCTCATGGAAAAAATTTAAATTGGCAACAGGCAATGAATTTGTGTTAGCAGGATTTTTTTATATAATTATTATATGTTATATGTCTATCGCCTTTAAATTCTTTTTTATACCTACAGCAATATTTTTCATAAGTTATCTTGCTTGTTGTCTTATACAGTCTGTTATTGATAATATTGTTAGTTTTACTATGGAACAGGGAATACTAATTGGATTGGTGTGTGTTGCTGCTGGCATGCTTTTGTCAGAATTTTTAAAGAGGATAACATATAGGAAGCCACTGTCGAAATATGCATTGGGAAGCTCTATTAGAAAATACTACTTTTAAAAAAAGAGGATATGATATATAATGTATTCAGAATAAATAAAAAAGGAGGGATTTATGTGGAAAAAGATTTTTTAGAAGAATTTCTTCCTGACCTGGATGAATTCAAAGAAAAAACCATGGCATTTCATAATAAAGAGATTACTGTGGCTGAGTATAAAGGATTTTCAGGCGGATATGGAAGTTATGCACAGCGTGGCGGAGATAAGCACATGCTCAGGCTGCGCCTTGCAGGCGGACAAATTACAAAGGACAAATTAAAGTTTATAGCAGATTTATGTGAAAAATATGCTATTGATATGGTTAAACTCACAACATGCCAGTCTGTCCAGCTGCATAATCTTGAGGCCAGAGATTTATGCGATATGATAGAAAGTGTGTGGAGAGCAGGAATGATTTCACGTGGTGGCGGTGGTGATTTTCCACGTAATGTAATGGCTTCACCACTTTCAGGTGTACAGGATGGCGAGTATTTTGATGTGCTTCCTTATGCTAAAGAAACTGCTTCTTATCTTATGAATTTTATCAAAGCAGTAAAATTTCCACGTAAGCTGAAAGTGTGTTTTTCTAATTCACCATTAAACGAAACACATGCAACGTTCAGGGATATGGGATTTGTTGCACGCAAGGATGGAAATTTTGATGTGTATATTGCAGGTGGTCTTGGCAACAAGCATAAACTTGGTGTCAGAGTTTCTGAAAATGTTGCACCTGAAAAGATACTCTACTATGTAAAAGCTATGGCTGATACATTTGTGGAGAATGGCAACTATACAAACAGAGCGCAGTCAAGGACAAGATTTTTGCAGGATACTCTTGGTATCTGTGGTCTTAAAAAGGCATATCTTGATAAGCTTGAAAGTATACTTGCTAGTGAAAAGCTTGATATAAACGTAAAGCCTTATACTGTGAATAAAAAAGATGATGGTGTCAGGGTTTCTGGCAAAAGAGCAGTCCCACAAAAGCAGACAGGCCTGTATGCAGTATTTTACCAGCCTGTAGGCGGAAAGATTGCACCAGCTAAATTAAAGGAGCTGTATAATACAATTTGTGATATGGAAGATGTAGAGATACGTCTTACACCAGAAGAGGGAATGTATATAATAAACTGCAATGGTTCTGAAGCTGAAAAAGTTTTAAGCATAACAGAAGATGGAGCTGCTAATATTTTTGAAACATCAGTAGCATGTATAGGCAGCAGCATCTGCCAGGTGGGTGTTGGAAATTCGCAGGAATTGTTAAGTCTTTGTATAGATGCTGTGCGTAAAGAGAATTTTGCTGATGGTGTGCTTCCACAAATCCATATTTCTGGCTGTCCGTCTTCATGTGGCACACAACAGATTGCAAAAATAGGCTTCAGGGGCGCAATTAAACAGACACCAGAAGGACCAAAACCAGCATTTGCCATTTATACTGGAGGATGCCCATATCAGGGTGAGGAAAGGCTTTCAGACTTTGGTAAATCAATAACAAAAGAAGATATACCACATTTTCTTGTTGAGCTTGGCAAGGAAATATCTGCACAGAATACTACTTATGATGAATGGATTATAGATAACCAGCACAAACTCGATGAACTTATTGAAAAATATAGCGCCTGATGACGCTATATCTGGGTGTTCGCAACCTTCCACCCGTTAAAAAAAACTAGAGGAGATTTTATTTATTATGAACAAGAAAACTTTATTTATCACACAATCAGCAATGATTGCAGCAGTTTATGTTGTACTTACATATTTTATCAATGCGTTTAACCTTGCTTCTGGCTCTATCCAGATAAGAATTTCAGAAGCTTTAACAGTTTTGCCGTATTTTACCCCGGCGGCTGTTCCAGGTCTGGCTATCGGATGCCTGGTTTCAAATATTTTAATTGGGAGTTTACTTCCTGATGTAATTTTTGGAAGCCTTGCAACATTGATTGGCGCTGTTGGTTCATATCTTTTAAGAAACCATAAATTTGCACTTACATTGCCTCCGGTAATAGCTAATATGCTTATTGTTCCGTTTATACTAAAATATGCTTATGGTGTACCTCCTGTAATATTTAAAGGCATAGACTGTACTATTCCGTTTCTTATGGCAACTGTAGGCATTGGTGAAGTTATTTCATGCTGTATACTTGGTACAGTACTTATACGTACATTAGGCAAATACCGTGGACAAATTTTTGGAATTACAGCTTCAACATCAAAACCGCTTAAAAAAGTGTGATAAATTATTTTACTAAACCAGGAATATAATATAGCGCCACTTAATATATTGTATAAATAACTGAATTTAGTAAAATTATATAAGCGGAGGGTGCTATGTCAAGAACCAGGATAATAATATTACAGATGAGGGAGATTATATATACAGCAATATTTGTAGGCCTTGGCATATTGCTTCTTGTAGTGTTGTTCTTTATGTTCTGGCCAGATGGTAAGGATGAAAATAACGAACGTGCCAGCAGTGAAAATGAAAAGACAGCAATTTATGAAGCTGGTGTTTATAATAAAGAAATGACTATAGGAGACAGTGTTATTAACTTGCAGGTCATTCTTGACGAGGAGCAGGTTAAATCTGTAGAAATGACAAATCTGGATGACACAGTGTCTGCAATGTATCCGCTTATGAAACCTTCAGTAAAGTCAATATCTGACCAGCTTGTGGCAGGCGCATCAGTAGATGAGGTGGTTCTGTCAGATGAAGGACAGTACACAGAAAAGATGATACTGAATGAAGTTAGCAGTATTTTAAATGAACATAAAACAGAATAATTATAATAAATTTAATGGTGTGTCTTTTAAAAGATACACCTTTTTTACTTTATAGTAGGTTAAAATATGTTTATCTTTATGCTTTATATAATTGCTATATAGTAGTACAATAATCATATAAAAATGAAACCAAACATGCTATTTGTGCAAATATTGCATTATGTGCATACAACAGTACAGAAAGGAGGTATATTATGAAATTTCAAAATGGATGCTGGTTATTAAAAGAAGGATGTAAATGTTTTTCACCAGCACATGTATATGAGGTGAAAGAGGAAAAAGGACAGGTGGTATTATGTGCACCATCTGTCCGGGTTAATGGAAAGGGAGACACTCTTGGAGGAATTAACCTGACTATTAAAATTACAGTTCCAATGCCAGAGGTAATCCGTGTACAGACTTTCCATCACAGGGGAGTAAAGCCAGATATGACAAAGTTTGAGCTTGAACTTCCAGAGGAAGCAGATTATTTCCAAATGGAAGAAACAGAGGAGGAAATTACTGTATCAAGCGGGCATCTGAGCCTGGTTATTAATAAAGAAGACTGGAATATGCGTTATGAGAGGGATGGCAGTCTCCTGACACAGAGCGGAAAAAATGACCTGGCGTATATAAAGACAGATTGGAAAGGTGAAGCTTATAACAACAAATATGACGATGCTTATATGCGGCAGCAGTTAGGTTTATCTGTGGATGAACTGGTTTATGGTCTGGGTGAACGCTTTACACCATTTGTAAAGAATGGCCAGTCTGTATGCATCTGGAATGAGGATGGCGGGACAAGCACAGAGCAGTCTTATAAGAATATTCCATTTTATTTATCTAATAAGGGTTATGGCGTATTTGTGAACCACACAGAAAAAACAGAATTTGAAATTGGCACAGAACATGTTGCTAAGGTGGGATTTTCAGTAAAAGGAGAGAGCCTTGACTATTTTCTAATTAATGGTCCGTCTATGAAAGATGTGTTGGTGCGTTATACAGATATAACAGGAAAGCCTGCGTTACCTCCGCAGTGGACATTTGGACTTTGGCTGTCTACATCATTTACAACAGATTATGATGAAGATACAGTTATGAGTTTTATTGATGGAATGGCTGAAAGAGGGATTCCACTTAGTGTATTTCATTTTGACTGCTGCTGGATGAGGGAATTCCACTGGACAGATTTTATCTGGGATGAAAGGGTATTTCCAGACCCAGAGGGAATGTTACATAGGATTAAAGAGAAAGGAATCAAGATATGTGTGTGGATTAACTCTTATGTTGGACAGGAGTCAGTTCTCTTTGAAGAAGGAATGGAAAAAGGCTATTTTCTAAAACGGGCAAATGGTGATGTATGGCAATGGGATATGTGGCAGCCTGGACTGGCCATTATAGATTTTACAAATCCAGATGCTGTAAAATGGTACCAGGAAAAACTTGAAAATTTGCTGGATATGGGTGTAGACTGTTTTAAGACAGATTTTGGTGAGAGAATTCCAACAGATGCAGTATACTATAATGGCGCTAATCCAGAAAAAATGCACAATTATTACACATACCTTTATAATAAAACTGTATATGATTTGCTTGTAAAACGGAGAGGAAAAGAAGAGGCTGTACTTTTTGCAAGGTCTGCAACAGCAGGGGGACAGAAATTTCCAGTACACTGGGGCGGGGACTGCTGGTCTGACTATGAATCTATGGAACAGAGCTTAAGAGGAGGGCTATCCCTGACAAGCAGTGGTTTTGGATACTGGAGTCATGATATTGGAGGTTTTGAAAATACATCTACTGCAGATGTATATAAGAGATGGGCAGCATTTGGATTATTGTCTACCCATAGCAGGTTACATGGAAGCCAGTCTTACCGTGTGCCTTGGGTATATGACGAAGAAGCTGTAGATGTAGTGCGTTTCTTTACAAAGTTAAAGCTGGAACTTCTTCCTTACCTTTATAGCAGTGCTTATATAACTTCCAGAACTGGTATTCCAATGCTCCGCAGTATGCCTCTGGAGTTTGAAAATGACAGGAATTGCCGCTATCTGGATAAACAGTATATGCTTGGCGGAAGTCTTATGGCTGCGCCAATTTTTAATAAAGAAGGCAAGGCTGTGTATTATCTGCCACAAGGATTGTGGACTAATTATCTTACAGGGGAGCAGACAATGGGCGGGGTCTGGAGAGAAGAGTACCATGACTATCTGTCGATACCACTGTGGGTACGTGAAAACAGCATTATTGCTACAGGACTTAAAGCAGAAAACGCAACATATGATTTTCACGACAGGCTGGAACTTAAAATATATGGCCTTACAAGTGAAGCACATACAGAAGTGTACCAGAATGAAAAACTGCTCACATCAATTACTGTTAGATATGAAAACAATAAAATATATGGAGAAGTAAAAGGAAATACAAAGGTGAAGATACGGATTGCAGGAAAGCATATTCTGGAAGCCGCTGGTGCAGAACTGGCTTTGGAGAAAAGTGACTCAGTTTTATATTTGCCAGAATGGAATGGCATATTCAATTGCACACTGGAAAGTTTCCAACACTAAATACACTGTGTGTATATGGTCTTTGCAGAAATAAAAAATATATTGACAAAATACATGTGGAAAAGTATAATGTGAAGCATAAATAAAACATATAAAACCTATTATAAAAATATGAATAAGTATGTCAGTAAAAGCTGCTGGCTATATTAACAAAATGGAGGGCAATTTTTATCAAATGGAACTCCGGGGCACATAAGATTCAGGGCATTGATGCAGGCATATTTTCAGGTGCAGCATTTGCTAGAAATAAATAGCAGGAAGAATAGAATTAAGAGGAGATGGGTGATGTCATTACAATTAGTGCTTGGAGGTTCAGGCAGAGGCAAAACACAGTATATTTACCAGATGGTGTTAGATGAATCGTTTAAACACCCTGGACAGGAATATATTGTAATAGTACCTGAACAGTTTACAATGCAGACACAAAAGGAACTTGTACAATTAAGCCCATGTAAGGGTATTATGAATATTGATGTACAAAGTTTTGTAAGACTTGCATTCAGGATTTTTACAGAACTTGGCGCTGGCAATGAGCCTGTACTTGATGATATGGGAAAGACTATGATTCTTAAAAAAGTCCTGCTTGATAAGCAGGACGATCTTGTGTATTTTGGAAGAAATATACATAAAAAAGGGTATATTGCTGAGATAAAGTCTTTTTTATCAGAGCTTGTACAGTATGGGGTTGATGATGAAATACTTGGCAGGATGATTGACAGTGCTGGGAAAAAGCCTGTGCTTAAGAAAAAACTGGAAGATATGTCTGTAGCTTATAAGGCATTTCTTGATTATATAAATAATAATTATATAACTTCTGAAGAGGTTATAACGGTGTTGTCAGAAATTGTATGTAAATCAGAAATTATCAGGGGAAGCGTAATCTGCCTTGATGGCTTTACTGGCTTTACACCACTGCAGTATAAACTTTTGGCACAGCTTATGAGGGCAGCAGAAAAAGTTTATGTTACTGTAGCAATTGACAGCAGGGAAATTGTAACAAACCGTGGTGCAAAACACCATCTTTTTTATATGAGCAGAAAAACTATATGTACTCTTAGGGATATTGCATATGATAATAATATTAAAGTCTGTGATAATATCTGGACAGAAATGTCTGGAAAAGAAAACAGGTTTTCTGCTTCACCATCGCTGTCAGCACTTGAGCGTAATTTATTCAGGTATCCGTTAATACAGTATAATAATCCGGAAGATATTTCAATCCATCTGCTAAAACAGCCAGAAGGTGAAGTTTGTTATATTATACAGGAAATAAGGCACTTAATCAGGCAGGAGGGATGCCGGTACCGGGATATAGCTGTTATAGCAGGAAATTTACAGACATATGGAATAATTATAGATAATGAAATGAGGCAGGCAGGGCTTCCATGTTTTATTGACCAGAAAAAAAGTGTGTTAACTAATCCATTTGTAGAAACTATAGATTCAATACTTGATATACTGGTAAGAGATTTTAATTATAGGGATGTAATGAGATATCTTAAAGGCAGCTTTGCAGGGGTCACTAAAGAACAGGCAGATATTACGGATAACTTTATACTTGCTTCAGGCATAAGGGGACACAGAAAATGGAATATGGAGTGGGAAAGCGGGTATATCTATAAAAGACGTACTGACGGGTCAAAAAAATATGCAGATGAAATATTAAAAACTGTCCGTACTAAAGTAGCAGATTTATTAATGCCGCTTTATAAGAAGCTTGTACCAGGAAAACACAGTGTAAGACACTTTGCAGAGGTATTGTGCCAGTTTATGGATGAGCAGGATTACTACAGGATGCTTATGGAAAAGGCTGGTGAATTTACAGAAAAGGGTGAACTGGGGCTTGCAGGGGAATATGAACAGGTTTATGGAATTGTACTGTCAGTTTTTGAAAGACTGGAAGAGCTTTTAGGTGATGAAAAAATGAAACTTGCAGAGTTTAAAGAACTGCTTGATACAGGATTTTCAGAGGCAAGGATAGGGCTTATTCCGCCAGGCACTGACCAGATTGTAGCAGGGGATATGTCAAGAACACGTATTTCCGATGTAAAATATTTATTTCTTATAGGTGCTAATGATACTAATATTCCCAGTGGAAATGGCAGTGGAGGAATAATATCTGATTCAGAGAGAACTTTTCTTTCTGAGGAAAAGTTTGAGATAGCACCTGCATCAAGAGAGCTTATATACCAGGAGCAGTTTTACCTGTATCTGAATATGACTAAACCTTCAAAGCATCTTTATATTACGTATTGTGAAACTGGCAATGATGGAAAAGCGCAAAATCCTTCATACATAATAGAAAGATTTATAAAGATGTTTCCAGGCCTTCAAGTACAGACAGAAGCAATAAGGGAAGATGCAGAACATATTTTGTCAAATGACCTGGGAATGAAATACCTTATAAATGGTCTTAGAAATGCTGATTACAGCAGCCGCCAGTGGCAGGAACTTTATAAATTTTATTACAGCAATGCCGGTTATAATATAATGCTTGAAAAGCTTATAAATGCTTCTTTTTACAAAGAAGTAAAAAGCAGGATTTCTGAGAAAGCAGCAAAGGCACTTTATCATGATGTATTCAGAGGAAGCACTTCACAGCTTGAAAGATATGCTGCATGTGCATTTTCATATTTTGCACAGTATGGGCTTTGTCTTGAAGAAAGGGCAGAGCATAAAGTTGAATTTTTTGACATAGGAAATATTGTGCATGAGGCTTTACAGTTGTATACAGACAAGCTTTTAAAAGCTGGAAAGCAGTGGTGGGAGCTTTCAGAGGAAGAACAGCATGACAGGGCAGATGAATGTCTTAATGAAGCTGTTGGAAGATATAAAAATAGCCTTATGTATGAAACTGAACGTGACACATATATGGTAACAAGGCTTAGAAAACTTCTTATAAGGACTATATGGGCTGTTACAGAACAGATGAAGCTTGGAAAGTTTGAAACTGTAGAGAGCGAGTTTACATTTGACATTCTTGAGGACAGCAGCGAAAACAATAGCAAAGAAGATATGATTCATCTTATAGGACGTATTGACAGGATTGACACATATAAAGATGAAACATGTACTTATGTTAAGATTGTTGATTATAAAACAGGTAAAAAAGACCTGTCACTTTCTGACCTTTACTATGGACTTCAGATGCAGCTTGTTATTTATCTTAAAGCCAGCATGGAAGCAGCATATGATACAAAACTTGTAATGCCGGCAGGAGTGCTTTATTATAACATATCCAACCCGCTGGTTGAGGGCAAACCTGATGCATCAAAAATTGAGGAAGAGATGTTAAGAAGCCTTATGATGAGAGGCATTGTAAATGAAGATGACCCTGTACTGCCATCACTGGATTCTAACTTTATAACAGAGTCTGGAAAACTTCCAGCCAAAGTTTCATCGGCTGTTGCACCATTTGCTACTGATAAAGACGGGAACTTGAAGAAACAGTCACAGGCAATTACAACAAAGGATTTTGACAATATTATAACATTTACCAGAAAAAATGTTGCCAGAATGAGCAAGGAAATCGTTACAGGCAGTATAGAAGCCAATCCATACAGAAAAAACGATATAACAGGCCAGACAGCATGTGATTACTGCATTTACCATGATATATGCAGGTTTGATGTAAGGATTCCAGGCAACAATTTCCGTGTGCTTAATAAACTTAGTGATGATGATGTGCTTCATGCTGTTGACGGGGAATTAAATACAGACTCAGACTTATAAGAAAGGTATGGCTGGATTATGGGAGATACAAAGTGGACAAAAGAACAGGAACTTGTAATAAACCTGCGCAACAGGAATATTCTTGTGTCAGCAGCAGCAGGTTCTGGAAAAACTGCTGTACTTGTAGAAAGAATTATACAGATTATATCTTGTAAGGAAATGCCTGTAGATATTGACAGGCTGCTTGTTGTTACATTTACAAAAGCAGCGGCAGCAGAGATGAGAAACCGTGTAGGAACTGCAATTGAGCGTATGCTTATGGAACACCCTGGCGATGAACACCTGCAAAGACAGGCAACACTTCTGCACAATGCACAGATAACGACTATAGACAGTTTTTGCCAGAATATTATACGCAATTATTTTCATGTAATTGATTTAGACCCTGCTTTCCGTGTTGCAGATGAGAATGAGCTTGCAGTAATGAAAACGGATATTATGGAAGAACTTCTGGAAGATAAGTATTTGGAAAGCAGGGAAAAAGGAAACCAGGCCTTTCTTGACTTTACAGAAAGCTTCTCTCCTGGCAGGACTGACAGTGCTATAGAAAAGCTTGTTTTAAGGCTTTTTAATATTTCTATGAGTTATCCATGGCCAGAAGAGTGGCTTGATACATGTTTAGCTATGTATGGGTGCAGTTCTTTAGAAGAACTTGAGGAAACTACATGGATGAAAGAACTGAAAAAATATATCCATGATACATTAAATGACTATATGGAGATGGCACAGGCAGCGCTTGAAATATGTAATAGCACTGGCGGGCCTGTAAATTATTGTGATGCAATAGAGTCTGATATAAACCAGATTGGAATAATAATGTCATATAATAGCTATAGTGGGTATTATGAAGGTTTTGGAAAGCTTAACCCTGCAAGACTTTCTGCAAAGAAAGATAACAGTGTTATAAAAGAAAAGAGAGAGGCTGTTAAATCTATAAGAGAAAGTTATCAGAAAGGCGGGCTGCAGGTACTTAAGAAAAATTTCTTCTACCAGCCGCCAGAAGAAATGCTTTCAGATATAAAGTCTATGTATCCTCTGGTAAAAGAACTTATAAATCTGGTAAAAGATTTTAGTGCTTTATTTGCTGCAAAAAAGAGAGAAGAAGGAATACTGGATTTTGCAGATATGGAACATTTTGCACTTAATATTCTTGTAAATAAAAGCAATGGAAGGACAGAGCCAAGTGAAGTTGCACTGGAACTTCAGGAATACTATGAAGAAGTTATGACTGATGAATACCAGGACAGTAACTTTGTGCAAGAACTTATATTGACAAGCCTTTGCCGTGCCCCGCAAAACCAGCCATATCTTTTTATGGTTGGCGATGTAAAGCAAAGCATATACCAGTTCCGTCTTGCAAGACCTGAACTTTTTATGCAGAAGTACAATAGTTATACAGTTGGCAAAGGCCCATACCAGAGAATAGATTTACATATGAATTTCAGAAGCAGGAAAATTGTAATTGATTCTGTCAATTATATATTTGAAGATATTATGAAAGACTGTCTTGGCGGAATTAATTATGATAATGATGCAAGGCTTGTACCAGGCAGGGACTATGCTAATACTAATTTAAAAATATCAGAAAAGACAGATGTGCTTCTTATAGAACAGAAGAGTGAAGATACTGAAATAATTGAAAAACGTATGCTGGAAGCAGCGGCAATAGGCAATAGCATACGTGAAATGGTACAGGGCAGTGACCCATTGTATATAAGTGGCAAAGATGGATACAGGCGTGCAGAATACAGGGATATTGTTATTTTATTAAGGAGTGTAAGCGGATGGTCAGAGGAATTTATAGAAACCCTTTCTGATATGGGAATACCAGCATATTCTGATACAAAGACAGGATATTTTTCAGCAATAGAAGTGTGCACTGTACTTGACTTTCTGCGTATTATTGACAATCCAGGACAGGATATACCACTTGTGGCAGTAATGCGTTCTGTAATAGGCAATATAACAGATGAAGAACTTGCATGTATTGCAGCGGTGCCACGTACATTAAGTTATATGGACCAGGTGCATCTCTTTATAAAAATGTATAGTGAAAATAAAGACTTAAAAGACCAAAGTCCAGAATATAAAAATCTGTCTGATGAAAATTTAAAAAAGTATATGGACAGAATACCACTTAGTGCTGATGAGGGCAAAAAACTTGCAGAAAAACTGGAAACTTTCTGTAATATGCTTTCAAACTACCAGGATATGTCAAAGTATTCTTCTGTCTATGAAATACTGCAGTGCATATATAAAGAAACAGGATACTATAGTATTATGTCAGCTATGCCGGCTGGTGAAAAGCGGGCGGCAAACCTTGATATACTTTTACAGAAATCCATTGAATTTACAGAAAATGGACACAGAGGAATATTTGGGTTTACGCACTATATTGAGAGGCTTAACAAGTCAGATATTGACTTTGGGGAAGCTTCTGTTAATGGTGGCAATGCCAATGCGGTAAGAATTATGAGCATACATAAGAGCAAAGGCCTGCAGTTTCCAGTTGTATTTGTTGCAGGCATGGGAAAGCAATTTAATTTGCAAGATGCACGCAAGTCTACAATAATTGATGCTGACTATGGTGTTGGTGCAGATTATATTAATCTGGAAATGAGAGTAAAACAGCCTGTACTTATGAAAAAATTTATGGCAAACCAGATTAAGAGGAATACACTTTCTGAAGAAATAAGAATACTTTATGTTGCGCTTACACGTGCAGAAGAAAAACTGGTGCTTACAGGTACAGCCGCAGGTTTAGACAGAAAAACTGAAAAGTGGAAAAGCAGAAGCCAGAGCCATAATATGGCTTCCCTTCTAAGTGCACAGACGTATTTTGACTGGATAATGCCTGTAATCCTCAGAGATAAAAAAGCAGATAATCTATTTAATATTATAAAATCAAAGCAATGTGATATTATAACAGAGGAAAAGCAGGAAATTGAGAAAAGTATCAGCAATTACAGCTTATTAAAAGACTGGGATATAAAAAAGACTTATGATATGGATATGTTATCAGCCATAAAGGAACAGATTCAATATACTTATACTTATTCTGCTGAACAAAAACTTTCTGTTAAAGTATCAGTAACAGAAATGAAAAGAACTGCTGCACAGAAAGCAGCCATGCTTGCGGGAGATGAGGATAACATAACAGAAACAGATTATTATGTTGCGCCAAAAGCACGTTTTATGAAAGATAAAGGTAAAATACAGGGTACACAGAGAGGTACGCTTTATCATCTTATAATGGAACATCTGCCTTATGATATATTAGACGGCCACTTGGATTTTGATAAGTTTATATCAGATATGTGTGATAAAGGCTATATGACCAGAGAAGAAGCATCAGTTATTGATAAAAAGAAATTGGTTGTATTTGCCAGAAGCAATATATGCAGGCGTATGTGCAAAGCACAGTCAGAAGGCAGGTTAAAGAGGGAACAGCCATTTATAATAGGGCTTAAAGCATCAGAAGTTTATGAAGGGCTTGACGGTAACTGCAATGAGATTATACTTATGCAGGGCATTATTGATGCATTTTTTGAGGAAGATAACCAGTTGGTAATAATTGACTATAAAACCGATTTTGTAAAAAAGGGAAATAGCAGTGAACTAATACAGAAATATGGGCAGCAGCTTAGTTATTATACAAGGGCACTTGAAAATATAACAGGAAAAAAGGTTAAGGAAAAAATTATTTATTCATTTGCACTGGGAATGGAGGTATATGTTCCCTAATATAAAATCTCACAATCAGGAAGGTGGTATAATAAAAAATCAATTTCCTCTTTTGTTATATTTGTATTTGTTACATTTAGGGTTTTAAGATTATACAGACTTATAAGCTCACTAAAATTGTACATTTTATTATTGCCTGATATATCAAGATGTATAAGTGATGTCAGTGAACATACAGGCAGCAGGTCTGTTATCTTATTATACGATAAAACTAATATTTCAAGATGTCTGGTTTTTTCTAAAGGTAACAGGCCAGTAAGAAGATTGTCAGATAAATATAATTCATTTAAAGACTGATAATATTCTATATTATCAATATCAGCAATTTTGTTATTATCTGCATATAAACATGTTAATTTATTACATGAAAAACCTGCACTTTGTGGATTTGGAACCGATGTAAGGTTTTTATTACTAATATCAAGTTCAGTTATATCATCAGTTGTATTTGCAGTATCAGATAAAACAGGCATTGGTTCAGGTGCTGGTGTACATCTGGCAATATCTGCTGTATTGCCAGATGCAATATTTATGTGTGCCATCTGTTTTTCTTTTTGTAAATTGTTTTTTGTATAATAACTGTACAAGGAGAAAAGAAAAATAGTACCTGTAGTTAAAATAAGAAAACTATAGAGCATATGTGTTCTTGATATTTTTTTATCATCTATAGCAGCATTGCCGGATAACGGAGTTTTTAAATAGTAAAGAGGATGTGACACATCTGTTATATGCAGATAGTAGTTATAGTTAAGCAGTTTTTCTGAAATTATCTGGGAATTTAATTCTTGTTCCATTTCATCAATAGAAGAATATCTTTCAGATGGATTTTTGGAACAGCCTTTTATAATTATTGAATAAAGTTCTTGTGGTATATTATTTTTAATATTGCCATCCGGGCTATTACTGGTTATTGTGTAACCATTATTAAAAAGTGCATATAAAAGACATGAAAAAATATAAATATCAGATAAAAAACCAGGTCTGGCTGTTTCTATAGTTTCAGGTGGCATATATCCGGAAGTAGTTGCAGTTAAAGCTGTATTTTTACTTCCAGACAGTACAGCAGAAGAAAAATCCCCAAGACAATATGAACCATCTTCATTTATATAAATATTAGCTGGCGTACAGTCCAGGTGAAGTATTTTATGTGCATGCAACTGCTTTAATGAAGTGCAGATATCATGTGCCATATTAAGTATATCACTGCCTGATATTCCGTTATTACAGATTACTTTTTGCAGATTGTCATAGTATGGAGTTATTATGTAATAATTTTGTTTAAATGGAATTATATCTAATGGTTTTAGAATATATTTGCTTTTTATTGATATAATTTTTTTATAGATATTTTTATTAACAGATGCCTTGCTGGCAATTTTTAATATTTTTATATCTTTCTGGCTGCCAGATGTACTGCTGCTTTTAATAATATATATTTGCGAACTTGCAGTAGAAGTTAATGCTTTGACAATCTTCCATTTACTACTGATTCCAGGTGGCAGCTGCGGATAAAAGCAATCGTAATCTTTTTTCATAAACCGCTCCCTTCCTAATATTCTGGTTTGTTACTATTCACGGTGACTGTGAATAGTAACTCTGGTTTACATAATCTTAACTGGACATGCTGCTTTTACAGTTCCATCGGAAAGCATTATAAGGATTGTGGCAAATCCCTTTTTAATCCCGGTTATTTTTTTATTATTAAATGTTACAACAGATTCATCCAGGCTTTTATATATAAACCCAGATAAAGATTTATCTGGAGTAGTTTTAAATGAGATTCTGGCAGTTTTACCAGCGGGCAGTCTGATAAAGTGTTTTGAAAATTCTATTTTAGTAATTTTTCTGGATTTACTTTTATTCTTACTTTTAGGTTTAACTGTTGCTTTGGGTTTGATTGAAGGAGCAGCAGTTTTTGGGGCTTCATTTACATTACCGGAACTGTCAATATCAGGGCTATAGTTATTCTGGTTAATACTGTCTCCGGCTTTATCATTAGCATAAATATTTTGGCTTTTGTTATCATTATTATTGTTATTACTATTGCTATTATGGCTATTATGGCTTTTATTATCACTATTATCTATATTATACCTGTTCATATTATTCTCATCTTTATTATCAATATTATATGAATGGTAATTATTGCCAGTATTGGAATTTTCAGGCATAGTAAATGTATTGCCTGAAACAGCGGCATTATTGCAGAAAATAGAGGATATAACAGATATAGCTGTAATAAATTTTAATAAAGATAATATTGTATTTTTATCCATGCGGGATGCTCCTTTCCAGGCTTTACAATTTTGTCCGGGTATCAGTGTATATCTATTATATATATTTATGTTTTTAAAGTCTATTGTAATAATTACTAAAAATTAATCTATTATTTTTACATATGATTTATATTTCCCAGGCAAAATTATATTATCTTTGTATAATGTGTCTGGATTATGTAATTTTTAGAAAGCTTGTTATTATAACACATGCTGCCATTCCTGCAAATGTACAGACAAGTGCACCTGTAAGCATCCATCTCATGCCTGTAACCGGTTTGTGCTCCTTGTCACCTGTTGCCATAAAGTAAACTGATATTGTATAGAAAATTGTTTCTGAACAGCACATAATCAATGATGCCATAAAACCAGTCCTGGAATCAGTTCCAAAGTTTTTGTATATATCTGTTAAAAGCCCGGTTGCTGCCGAAGATGAAAACATTTTAATAAGTGAAAGCGGGACAAGTTCTGCTGGAAAATCTAAGTGCTCCATATATACTGATAATATATTTCCCAATGTTTCAAGTACACCAGAAGCCCTTAAAAGTCCTATAGCCATCATCAGTCCTATAAGTGTAGGGAGTATATTTATAACTACTTTAAAGCCATCTGCCGCTCCGCTTATAAATGCATCAAATATATCTACTTTATTTATAAGGCCATATCCTATTACATAAAATATAAGAATTGGAATTATCAAATTAGAAATAAAAGTTACAACACCCATACCAGCAGTAAATTCCTTTCAATTACCTGCATCCATACATCCGTTACAGGCAAATATCTTCTATTACAGAATTTATGAATATTTTTTATTACTTATTCCTGTATTTATAATTTTTAGCTATAAAACCCTGAAATACAGGGATTAAACATCAATAGCTTTTCATTCCATATTTAGGGCAGATAAGAAGTCATGGAATCCGAATACAAAAAAATATGAAGAAATAAAAAGTTTGAATCTCCTCATTTTGCCCTTACAACATAATACTTAAAAAATTGTACAATATACATAAAGATAGTGTAACTTTACATGGGGAATTTTTGTAAAAAAGTAGTAAATAGTATATTTTTATATGGTATAATTCTTAAGTGAAG
>DKXQ01000186.1:6559-6731 GCA_002493085.1 Lachnoclostridium sp. UBA7122 | reverse complement strand
CTTTTAATTTAAAATCCAGAAAATGAATGATATCAAGTACAAAACAATATTATTTTTTCATTTCTTTTCATAATCATAAACTTATTTTTTTTATTTGTCAATATTCTTTTCCTTACTTTTTCTAAAAATCTTTTAGTTCAATTCTATGATTGACATAATATAGAAAAAAATA
>DKXQ01000186.1:0-6301 GCA_002493085.1 Lachnoclostridium sp. UBA7122 | reverse complement strand
ATTGACATAATATAGAAAAAAATATATAATTTAAGAAAATAATAATTAAGAAGGTAGAAATGAGATATGGCAAGACCAAAAAAATCAAATAATAACACTGGTTTCTTTTATTTACTTCCTAAAGAAGAAGAAACAATGAGAGTATTATGGAGCACAAAAGATGCATTGAGCGCTTCTGAAATAGCATCCAGAATTCCTGACAGGACATGGCCGGCATCTTCCATACAAGGCATACTGCGCAGCCTTGAAAGCAAAGGTGCAGTAAAAGTTGACAGCATAACAAAACTTGGCAAGTCGTATGGCAGGCTGTTCTGCCCTGTGCTGTCTGCCAATGAATATGCACTGGTACAGTTTAACAGGTATTACAGGGAAAGTGATGACCAAAAGGCCGGCATTTCCTCCATTATATCCTCCATTTTAAAAAATAGTAATATTGAAAAGAGCGATATCGTTGATATTTTGCAGGATATTATAAAAGAATATGAAAATAGCGGGCAATAATTTTTAATGGAGGTTTAAAAATGGTGATTTACGTTGATGCATCTGTTTTATCAAGTGGAGATGGTACAAAAGAAAGACCATATAAGACTATTCAGGAAGCTGCCACTGCTGCCCTTCCTGGTGATGAAGTACTTGTACTGCCTGGAATTTACAGAGAAGCTGTCAATCCAAAACATGCAGGAACAGCGAAAGACAGGATTATATACCGTTCTGTAGTAAAATATGGCGCACATATTACAGGAAGTGAACAAGTAAAGTGCTGGAAGCATCTGGAAGAAAATGTCTGGATGGTATCTATTCCAAATGGTCTTTTTGGTTCTTTCAATCCATTTACCGAAAAGATTGCCGGAGACTGGTATGTTGCATCTATAACCGCCCATATGGGAGATATTTATCTGAATGAAAAGTCCATGTATGAAGTTATTACATTAGATGAAGTTAAAAATCCAGATAAGTCTGAAACTTCATGGGACTCTGGATTTTCTATCTATACATGGTATACAGAACAAAACACAGAAAAAGATGAGACGGTTTTGTATGCAAACTTCCAGGGTAAAGACCCAAACCAGGAAAATGTGGAAATCAGTGTCAGAAGAAACTGCTTTTATCCGTCAGAGGAACATATAGGCTATATTACACTGTCTGGTTTTAAAGTAAGCAAAGCCGCAACGCAGTGGGCTCCTCCAACAGCATACCAGGAGGGCATGATAGGACCACACTGGTCGAAAGGATGGATTATCGAGGACTGCGAAGTTTATGAATCTAAATGCTGTGGAATCTCTCTTGGCAAATATCTACAGCCTGAAAATAACAACAAATGGCTTAAATGGAAATACAAAGATGGTACACAGACAGAACGCGACTGTATCTGCCAGGCTTCATATGAAGGATGGAATAAAGAAAATATTGGTTCCCATATTGTCCGCCGCTGTGATATCCACGACTGTGGACAAACTGGCATTGTTGGACATCTTGGTGGTGTATTTTCTATTATAGAGGACAACCATATACACCATATTAATAACAAGCAGAATCTTGCAGGTGCAGAAATTGGCGGCATAAAAATGCATGCTGCCATTGATGTAATTATACGCAGAAACCATATCCACAACTGTACACGTGGCCTGTGGCTTGACTGGCAGGCACAGGGGACAAGGGTAACTTGCAATCTGTTTCATGACAACTGTCTTTCTTTAGACTTTAAACCTGGCAACGGGGCTTTCAGTAGTATTGGCGAAGATATTTTTGTAGAAGTATCACATGGACCAACTCTGATTGACCACAATATACTGCTTTCAGACCGTGCATTAAAACTGGCATCACAGGGAATTGCCATAATCCACAATCTGATATATGGTTCGCTTGTATCTATTGGAATTGGTACAGATAATGGTGCGCCTGGCCTTCCTTCTCCAAGATATACACCTTATCACAAAGTCCACGATACAGAAATTGCAGGATTTATGACAATCCTTCATGGAGATGTGAAGTTTTATAACAACATTTTTGTACAAAAACCAGTAAGGCCATGTATGCAGGCTCTTGCAGATATTATGGCAAATGATGGCAACAGATGGGATGACTGCAATTTATCTGCAGGAACTTTCCCTTATAATGGATATCCGGCTTTTGAAGAATGGAAACGCCAGTTTGAAGGATACTGTGGCATGGGCGCTGATACTGGCAATATTTACTATGACCATCTTCCAGTCTGGGCTTCAGGCAATTTGTATTACAATGGTGCCAGACCCTGGGAAAAAGAGACAGATGCTTTTACAGATACCAAAAACCAGATTACCATATCTTTGGAAGAAACACCAGATGGATGGTATCTGCATACAAATCTTTATGATATTCTGCCTGAGGGCAATGCAAAAATCCTGTCTACAGAAAATCTTGGAATGGCATTTGAACCAGAACAGAAATACGAAAATCCCGATGGAAGCCCTATCACTTTTATTCTGGATTACTTTGGCATCCGCCGTGGCATCGTAACATTGGCAGGTCCATTTGCAGATAGGGAAGCTGTTTCCAGAAAACTTTTTTAAAATACAAAAATCCAGCATATCAAAACGTTCCAGGCTCCGTTATATACAAAGCCTGGAACGTTTATCTGTCTGTTTTTTAATGCCTGGTCAGCTTGCTGTGGTGTATCCGACTCTAAGTTTTCCATCTGCACAGTCAATAATTACCGTATCTCCTGCCCTGACTTTACCACTGAGAATTTCACGTGCCAGGATTGTTTCAACATTCTTCTGCAGATATCTTTTTAAAGGACGTGCGCCAAAACTTGGCTCATAAGCTTCACTGGCTGCTAAATCCATTGCAGCATCTGTAAGCTGTACTTTAATTTCCCTGTCTGCAAGCCTTTTGTTTAATTCTGCCAGCAGTATATTTATAATTCCACTGATATTTCCTTTAGTCAGCGGCTTAAACATAACTATTTCATCCAGCCTGTTTAAAAATTCAGGCCTGAAACCTGCACGCAAATCATTCATTGCCATGTCCTGGGCTTCTTTACTTATACTTCCATCTTCTGTAATGCCATCAAGCAGATATGACGAGCCAATATTTGACGTAAGGATAAGTATGGTGTTTTTAAAATCAACTGTGCGCCCCTGTGAATCTGTAATCCTGCCATCATCAAGTACCTGTAAAAGTACATTGAAAACATCAGGATGCGCTTTTTCTATTTCATCAAAAAGGACAACTGAATATGGTTTTCTTCTGACTGCCTCTGTAAGCTGTCCTCCCTCTTCATACCCTACATATCCCGGAGGCGCTCCGATAAGCCTTGACACTGAATATTTCTCCATATATTCACTCATATCTATCCTTACCATATTATTTTCGTCGTCAAACAGGCTTGCAGCAAGTGTCTTTGCAAGTTCTGTCTTGCCAACACCTGTAGGTCCAAGAAACAGGAATGAACCAATTGGCTTTGATGGGTCTTTTATTCCAGCTTTTGAGCGCAGTATAGCTTCTGATACAAGTTTTACACCTTCGTCCTGTCCTATTACGCGTTTGTGGAGTTCTTCTTCAAGGTGCAGCGTCTTCTCACGCTCACCTTCATTTAGCTTTGCAACAGGAATACCTGTCCATCTTGAAATAATTTTAGCAATCTCATCATCTGTGACATTTTCCTGTACAAGAGTGTGGTCATTACTTTTAACCTTCTCTTCTTCTGCCAGAAGCTGCTTTTCCAGTCCAGGCAGCTTTCCATACTGCAGCTCTGCAAGTTTTTCAAGATTATACTCCCTTTTAGCAGCTTCCATCTCAGTCTGTATGCCATTTATCTGTTCTTTAAGTTTATTAACTTTGTCTACAGCAGATTTTTCCTGGTCCCACTTAGCTTTCTGTGCTGTAAAATTATCCTTTAGCTCTGCAAGCTCTTTTTGCAGGTTTGCCAGTCTTTCCTTTGAAAGGCTGTCACTTTCTTTTTTAAGTGCAGCCTCTTCTATTTCAAGCTGCATAATCTTTCTTTGTACTTCATCAAGCTCTGCCGGCAGGCTGTCAAGCTCTGTCTTAATCATTGCACATGCTTCGTCTACAAGGTCAATCGCCTTATCAGGCAGAAAGCGGTCTGATATATATCTGTTAGACAGTGTTGCTGCTGCAACAAGCGCTGCATCTGTTATCTTGACACCATGAAAGACTTCATATCTGTCTTTCAGCCCCCTAAGTATTGAAATAGTGTCCTCAACTGTTGGCTCTGCAACCATTACTGGCTGGAACCTTCTTTCAAGTGCTGCATCTTTCTCAATATACATGCGGTATTCATCAAGAGTAGTTGCACCAATGCAGTGAAGTTCACCACGTGCAAGCATCGGCTTTAACATATTGCCGGCATCCATCGCCCCATCTGTCTTTCCAGCGCCAACTATAGTATGAAGCTCATCAATAAACAGTATTATCTGCCCATCGCTTTTTTTAACTTCCTCAAGTACAGCCTTAAGGCGTTCTTCAAACTCGCCACGGTACTTAGCACCCGCAACAAGCGCACCCATATCAAGTGCAAATATTTTCTTATCCTTAAGCGCTTCTGGTACATCACCACGTACAATACGCTGTGCAAGCCCTTCAACTGCTGCCGTTTTTCCAACACCAGGCTCACCTATAAGGACAGGATTATTCTTTGTCTTTCTTGAAAGGATTCTGATAATATTGCGGATTTCACCATCCCTGCCAATAACAGGGTCAAGCTTTCCATCCTTTGCCCTTTCAACAAGGTCCTGGCCATATTTTTCAAGTGTATCATAAGTAGCTTCCGGGTTGTCACTTGTGACCCTCTGGTTGCCACGTACTTTAGACAGTGCCTGTAAAAACCTCTCCCTTGTAATCTGGCACTGCTTCAAAAGTGCCTTAACCTCTTTGTCAGGATGTGCAAGCAGGCTTAAGAATAAATGCTCAACAGAAACATATTCATCCCCCATGCGTTTTGCTTCATCTTCTGCATATATCAATGTCTGGTTTAAATACTGGTCTATATGGAGCTGCCCTCCGCTTACCTTAGGCCGCTTTGCCAGAAGACCGTCTATCTGTGCCATAAACACATCCGGCTCAATGCCCATTTTCTCAATAAGCTTTCTTATAAGGCTGTCTTCAACAGTAAGCATTGACGCCAGCAAATGCGGCTGTGCAATCTCCTGATGGCCATAGTCCATCGCTACTTTTTCACAACTCTGTACAACTTCTTGTGACTTCTGTGTAAATTTACTGATGTTCATATGCTCTCCTCCAATCTGTTATAAATATATTATTACCATTTTTGCTGAAAGCAATTATAGCACCAGTTGTTAGCCAAGTCAAGAGGTGAGTGCTAATTTATAAAATTTTTAGAGCAGATACCCTGCTGCCTGGTATCTGCCCTAATACGCCACAATTTTTTGTATTTTATGGGCTGCTGGATATCTTCTCCTTGCATAAATCCCTCTCATCCATCCTGCATATTGTGCTTCTGGATCATAGTTTAATCTATTAATCCTTACCCATGCATGGCGTGTGTAACCATCTGCTGCCCTGTCTCTTGAACCACGCACCCGTCCACAGACAATATAAGGCCTATAACCAATTTCCGCTGCCAGAGCTGCAAATGCGCAGGCATAACTGTAACAGTTTCCAGAATGTGTAGACAACATATTATATGCTGTGCTTTTTTGCCATCCTGAAGAATTTAAATTTGGATATTTACTAGCGTAATGAAACCTTCCACTCACTATATAGGACCAACAGGCATTTAATTTTTTCCTTTTTGACATATTTTTATTTGTAATAGACCTGGTTACTTTTATAAGCTGTATTTTTATCTTTGAATTAATATTGTCTTTTGCAGCCCCTGTTTTAGTAAAAATAATCCCCTGGTGTTTTGTATTTTTCTTTATTTTACCTTTTTTTGTGGCATAATAAAGCTTATTTTTTTTAATCTGCCAGCCACTTGCTGCTTTTCCATCTGCACCAGCACAATAAATATTTTCTGCTACTTTAACTATTGATATTCCTTCAGACTGTGCCAGTTTTCCATTTTTTTTAAATATATAATAGTTTTTTCCAATTTTCTGCCAGCCTGTTAACATTTTATTATTTTTTTTGGAAAAATAATATTTATAACCATCAATTTTTTTCCAGCCTGATATTAAAATCCCTTTTTTATTACAATAATAAGTTACATCATAATCTTTTGCCCATCCAGATGTCTGCAAAATACCTTCCTTATCAAAGTAATAATACTTTTTATCTAATTCCTGCCGTCCTGTTAACATCTGCCCTGTTTCTGGTAAAAAATAATATTTTTTGCCCTCTG
>DKXQ01000118.1 GCA_002493085.1 Lachnoclostridium sp. UBA7122 | reverse complement strand
TTCATCTTAACTAAATGACATTGCGTTCAAGCCAATATGAGCATATCCGCATTGAGGTGCAGGACGATGGATATGGCATGACGCAGGAGTACCTTAAATCGGTTTTTGATGCGTTTACGAGGGCGGAAAACAGTACCACGAACAAGGTTCAGGGAACGGGGCTTGGAATGGCGATTACAAAAAACATTGTGGAGCTTATGGGCGGAACGATTGATGTATCAAGTGAGGTGGATAAAGGCAGCCTGTTTCAGGTGGAACTGGAACTGCGGATTCCCAAGGAACAGGAATACAGGCAGTTTTGGGAAAAAAGTGGCATTTCGCGCGTGCTGGCCGTGTGTGGCAATGTGGAAAGTGCAAAAACGATACAGATGCTGTTAAATGATGTGGGTGTCATAGTCCATACAGCAGCTGGCATGCAGGAAGCATTGAGCTTAGCAGGAGATAACGATAATTATCATGTGGTTTTGCTGGACTGTGACACAGTCCAGTCCAGTCTCCTCCAGGTGGCGGAAAAGCTCCGGGAAGTTTTCCCACATGAGATACCAGTTTTGTTTCTGGCTACGCATGATTTTGAGGACATAGAAAATACGCTTGCAATGGACAATATGGGAGTGCTTTCCAAACCGTTCTTTATCTCAGCATTTCAGGAAAAACTTTTGGAACTGCAAGGATGCGGGGACAGTGAAGTAAAACAGGAGCCCAAAGAGACAGATAATCTTTCAGGATTACATTTTCTTGTGGCGGAGGACAATGAAATCAATGCAGAAATTTTGCATGAAATTTTGCTCATTGAAGAAGCAGACTGTGAGATTGTTGAGAACGGAAAGCTCGCTGTGGAACGGTTTGCTGTGGCAAAAGAGGGAGAATTTGACGCAATTTTAATGGATGTGCAGATGCCTGTGATGAATGGGTATGATGCTACAAGGGCAATCCGGGCACTAGAGCGCAGCGATGCCAGGACTATACCAATTATTGCTATGACAGCTAATGCCTTTGCAGAGGACGAAAAAGAGGCGCTTAACGCAGGCATGGACATTCATCTGGCAAAGCCTGTTGATATTGCATTATTAAAGAAGATTATTAAACAGTGTGTACATAGAGAGGAAGATTAATATGAAGCAGAAGAAAATAAAAGTTATAATTGTACTGGCGGCCGTGCTTGGCATAACGGCATGTGGAAATAAACCCGGGGTTGGTAATAACCTGGTTTCCAGCAAGGAAGAGGAAACACGCATTGTGCGCCTGTACAGTCCTATGGAAAAGACCAAGCCAGGTCTTGAAAACGTGGCAAGAAGCGCATCAGAAAAGACGGTAATCATGGCAGAAGAAGAACTTGGCGTGACAGTGGATTACATCACGTACACAGCAGAAGATTATCATGATAAAACGTATGATGACGTGGCGCTTGACCGGGCCCGCAATAATATGGATGATTTATACCTGCTTAATCCTGATGTAATCAAAACGCTTGGCGAAGAGGGAAAGCTTATGGATTTGTCGGGGCTTGACAGTGCGAAAAACCTGCGGGACGTAGTTAAGACAGCAAACATAGTAGATGGGAAGCTTGTGGCAATTCCGCAGGAGGTTGTAGCATATGGACTGTTTATCAATAAGGATATGTTTGATGAGTATAATCTTTCATTGCCAGAAACACCAGAAGAGTTTTTAAAATGTTGCAAGGTTTTTAAAGAAAACGGAGTGGAAACACCTGTCGGTGCAAACCGGTGGTGGCTTGAAACATTTGTTCTGGCACAGGCATATGCTGATTTATATAATGGTGGGAACACAGAGGCGGAAATAGCAGAACTTAACAGTGGAAAGCGCAAATACAGTGAGTATATGCGTCCTGGTTTTGAATTCCTTCAGGAAATGATTGACCATGGATATATTGATGCAAAAAAGGCTTATGTAAGTGAAGCTATTGATGGGGAGGGCGCAGATTTTATTGCGCAGAAGACACCAATTGTCATGGCGTACTGGGGTGCAGCAAATACAGAGACGGCTTATGGCAATCCAGATTTCAATATGCTTGTAACTGGATTTCCGAGCAGCAGAGGACCAATGCCTGTAATGCCGATGACAGGCATTGGCATTGGTGCGGATGCAGAACACGCACAGGACGCAATGGATACGCTGGATGTGATGACTTCCGACGAGGCGCTGCGTGTTTATGCAGAAACAAACAAAGTAATTTCACCATCTAAAAATGTCGAAGTAGAGTGTATTCCTGCATTAAAGCCGCTTAATGACAGGATTAATGAGAATGTTTATGTACTTGGCGCAAATGCGTCGATGAAGCTGGAACAGTGGGGAAATACATGTCTGATTGTCCGCAAACTGCTGAACGGGGCAACGGTAGATGAATGTATGGCGGAATTTGACCGCCTGCAGGAAGAAACACTGAAATAGCCAGGGATAAGACAGCATTGAAAAAAGTAACCAAAGAATATCTGGTTACTTTTTTCTTGTACAGAAAAATAATCAATCAGTCATATTTTTATATATTCTTGCTACCTTATCGACTGCTCCATGTGCGACAAGCCGTCCACTGTCAAGTATAATAGCTTTATTACAAAGCCTTTGTACCTGCTCTAATGAATGTGATACAAAAAGCACAGTAACTCCTTTGTCAAACATGTTCATAATCTTTTTTTCGCATTTGGTGCGGAACTTTTTATCCCCGACTGACAGTACTTCATCGAGTATAAGGATATCAGGTTCAACTATTGTTGCTATCGAAAAACCAAGCCTTGACTTCATGCCTGACGAATAATTTTTTATAGGAACTTCTATAAATTCGCCAAGCCCTGAAAAGTCTGCTATTTCATCAAACTTTTCGTCAAGGAAGCTTTTTTTATATCCAAGTACTGCCCCATATAAATATATATTTTCCCTGCCTGTATACTGTGGTGAAAAACCTGCGCCAAGCTCAAGCAGTGGTGCTACTACGCCCCTGGTCTGTACTTTTCCAGCAGATGGCTTAAGTACGCCTGACACCACTTTAAGAAGAGTACTTTTGCCTGAACCATTAAGCCCAAGCACCCCTAGCCGTTCTCCTTTTTTTACCTCAAAGTTTATTCCTTTCAGCGCCCAGAATTCATTGTACTTTAAATTCCGTTTTAATAATTTTATAAAGTATTCCTTTAGATTGTCTACATGTTCCTGGTTTAAATTAAAACGCATGCCCACATCTTTGACGCTGATTGCCACATTCTCTTTCAAAACAGCCTCCTAAACAATTACAATAATCCTAAATATGCAAAATAAATTTATCCTGGTTCTTATAGAATAATATAGCGCCAGCTGCCAGAAGACAAACAGCCACTATAGCTGACCTTGTGCAGTAAACTATATTCATCGGCTGTCCATATAGTACAGCGTTGCGGAAATTGGCTATGCACATATACACCGGATTTATATCAAAGACCCATGCATTGCCTGTGCCAATAACCCTGTCCGTTGGGTAGAAAATAGCTGATGCATAACTTATAAGCATTGTAGCTACTGACCATATATATTCTACATCCCTGAAAAATACATCAAGTGTTGCAAGTATAAGCCCGGCGCCAAGCGACATGACAAGCAGTATAATCACAGGAAATACTGCTTCTAATATATAAATTGTAGGATGCACCCTTAACACTATGCCTACACCAACAAGCACTATAAGCGAAATCAGGAAAGTTACAAAGTTAGAGATTATCGATGCTATAACATAAATATACTTGGGAACGTATACTTTTTTAATCATTGCAGCATTGCCGCTGACCGCTTTAAGCCCTGCTTTAGTTGATGATGAAAAAAATGAAAACAGCAGCCTCCCACAAAGCACATATACAGGAAATGTCCTGTCATCACGCCCAAATAGTGTACCAAACACAAGTGTAAGGACCATCATAGTAAGCAAAGGTTCTATAAGAGTCCATAAAATGCCCAGATATGAGCGGCGGTATTTTAATTTTATATTCTTTTTTACCAGCTCATATAATAAATACTTATAATTTAAAAAATTCTTAATATATTTTTTTATATCCATATGCTCTCCATTACCATTAAAACCAGCCTGTGCAGCTTATTTACAGGATATTATATAGTTTTTGCTTTCAATGATTATATCATACAAATTTAAAAAGTCAAATAAACTTTTTTTCTTGAATAATGGTGCTAAACAGAGTATACTTAATGTAAACGTAAACATGTAAGCGCAATTTTTTAAAAGGAGCTTTTTATATGAGTAATATATACCTGCCAAAGTTAGTCAGCCGTAAGTATGATGAAGCGTTAGATTTCCATATTACAATGTATGATAATCTTCCATATGAAAGAGATGCTGACTTTTGCGGCTCACAACAGATTGCCATGTACAGTGGCCACATTATTAAGTATTATCTGTGCCTTAATGAAGATAATGTATTTGAAGTTAATAACCGTGATGATGAAATTGAAAACATACTTGCTACTGCCCAGCAGGAATATGTCAAGAGGAAGACTCCTGCTGCCAGACCTTCTAAAAAGAAGACAAATGAAGAATCCGGCATTACACAGGAACAGATACGCACACTTCTCAAAGACCAGGACAGGGACGCTCCATCTGGCTATGAGGACGACAACCTTGCCAATGAAAATGCGGTTGATGCATTTGCAGGTGTTGAAGACTGGTAATTTCTATATTACAAATGGGGATGCCATATAAACGGCATCCCCATTTACTTATACTCTTATCTATTTCTTTTTAAATGGATGTTTTTTTCTTTTTTTATTGTCCTCTGATTTTTCTTCTGTTATATCCACAGATGGGTTATCACCATTCATAGCCCTGTCAAACTGCATAAGCAGGTCTTTCTGCTCCTGTGTCATCTTAGTTGGGACTTCCACTACAAGAGTTACATAGTGGTCGCCACGCACCTGTTTATTGCGCAGTGATGGCACTCCCTTATTTCTGAGGCGTACCCTTGTATCTGTCTGTGTGCCTGGCTTAACAGTGTAGATAACTTCGCCATCTATTGTCTTTATACGTACATCCCCGCCGAGTGCCGCCTGTGCAAAAGTAATAGGTGCAGTTGAATATATATCCCTGTCCTGGCGCTGGAATACAGGATGCCTGCTTACGATTACCTCAACAAGCAGGTCACCCCTGCCACCACCATTTATGCCTGGTTCACCTTTATCACGTATTCTTACACACTGTCCGTTATCTATACCAGCAGGTATTGATACCGAAATCTTCTTACGTTTGCTTACATAGCCGCTTCCGCTACATTCTGTACACTTATTTCTTATAATTTTACCTGTTCCCCTGCAGTCCGGACATGACTGGACATTTCTTACCATGCCGAACAATGACTGCTGTGTAAATACAACCTGCCCTTTGCCTCCGCACTTTGAACATGTCTCAGGAGACGTGCCTGGCTTTGCGCCTGTTCCATGGCAGGAAGGACACTCTTCTTTTAATGTAATATCTATTTCTTTTTCAACGCCAAAGCATGCTTCTTCAAATGTAATCCTGACTGATGTACGGACGTTCTGTCCTTTCATAGGTCCATTGCTTTGTGCCCTTGAACGTCCGCCCCCAAAGCCGCCAAAGATATCACCAAAAATATCTCCAAAGATATCATCCATGCCCATGTTGCTAAAATCGAAGCCGCCTCCTCCTGCCCCACCGTCAAATGCAGCATGGCCAAACTGGTCATACTGGCGTCTCTTTTCATCATCACTAAGCACGGCATAAGCCTCTGAAGCTTCTTTAAACTTTACTTCAGCCTCTTTATCACCTGGATTGATATCAGGATGGTACTTTTTAGCCAGCTTGCGGTACGCTGATTTAATTTCTGAATCAGAAGCCCCCCGGCTTACACCGAGGACTTCGTAATAATCTCTTTTATCTGCCATAAAATTGCTCCCTTAGTTTTCCATGCCCTGACTGCATATTATACCTCGCGGTAATCTCCATCTACTACATCGTCAGCCGGACCACTGTTTCCCTGTGATGCACCCATATCAGGACCTGCTGCACCGCCCATGTCAGGGCCTGCACCTGCTGCCTGTGCACTTTCGTACATCTTTTGGAATACATTCTGTGCACTTTCCATAAGTTTTTCTTTGCCAGCTTTTAAAGCATCAATGTCGCTGTCAGATATACTTTCCGGATTTGTCCTTTCAACAATATCTTTAAGTGAATTAATATCTGCCTGTACTCTTTCCTTTTCAGAAGCATCAATTTTGTCACCAGCTTCGTCAAGAGCCTTCTGGGTCTGGAATACTAAACTGTCTGCATCATTGCGCGCATCAATTCCCTCTTTGCGTTTCTTATCTTCTGCTTCAAACTGGGCAGCCTCCCTTACAGCCTTATCAATCTCGTCATCAGACATATTTGAACCTGCTGTAATCGTTATATGCTGTTCCTTGCCTGTTCCAAGGTCCTTTGCAGATACATTTACAATACCATTCGCATCTATATCAAATGTAACTTCAATCTGTGGAACACCACGCCTTGCAGGAGGGATTCCATCCAGCCTGAACTGTCCAAGTGATTTATTATCCTTGGCAAACTGGCGTTCACCCTGTAATACATTGATGTCAACTGCACTCTGGTTATCGGCTGCTGTAGAAAATACCTGGCTTTTCTTTGTAGGAATAGTTGTATTTCTTTCAATAAGCCTTGTAGCAATGCCGCCCATTGTCTCGATTGAAAGTGACAGTGGTGTTACATCAAGCAGCAGTATATCGCCCGCACCAGCATCACCAGCAAGCTTTCCACCCTGGATAGAAGCACCAAGCGCTACACATTCATCAGGGTTAAGTGATTTATTAGG
This sequence comes from Lachnoclostridium sp. UBA7122, assembly GCA_002493085.1. Taxonomy (GTDB): domain Bacteria; phylum Bacillota; class Clostridia; order Lachnospirales; family Lachnospiraceae; genus Butyribacter. Next base: position 7,245 of record DKXQ01000118.1, on the reverse strand, counting down.
CTCATGCCCTGTAAGCTGCCTTACCTTATCCTGTACTGCCGGTATACGTGTTGAACCGCCTACAAGAAGCACCTTGCCAATATCTGAAGACGTAAGCCCTGCATCGTTAAGTGCATTGGATACAGGTGTTGCAGTTCTTTCTACAAGGTCATGTGTAAGTTCATCAAACTTAGCACGTGTAAGATTCATATCAAAATGCTTAGGACCTTCTGCTGTAGCAGTAATAAACGGAAGGTTAATATTTGTTGTTGTAGCTGATGAAAGTTCTTTCTTAGCCTTTTCTGCTGCCTCATTCAGCCTCTGGAGCGCCATCTTATCCGTGGAAAGGTCAACGCCCTCTGTATTTTTAAACTCCTGTATCATATAATCAGTAATCTTTTTATCAAAATCATCACCGCCAAGATGGTTATCTCCTGATGTTGAAAGCACTTCGATTACACCATCACCGATTTCAATTATGGATACATCAAATGTACCACCACCTAAATCGTATACCATAATCTTCTGCTCTTTTTCATTGTCAAGGCCATAAGCAAGCGCTGCTGCTGTAGGCTCATTAATAATACGCTTAACTTCAAGCCCTGCAATCTTGCCTGCATCTTTTGTGGCCTGGCGCTGTGCATCATTAAAGTAAGCAGGGACTGTAATAACTGCCTCTGTTACTTTCTCTCCAAGGTAACTTTCAGCATCTGTCTTTAATTTCTGGAGAATCATAGCTGAAATTTCCTGTGGTGAATATCTTTTATCATCAATAGACACACGGTAATCTGTACCCATCTGTCTTTTTATAGAAGAAATTGTTTTATCTGCATTGGTTACTGCCTGGCGCTTTGCAGGTTCTCCGACTAACCTTTCACCTGTCTTTGTAAATGCAACAACTGAAGGTGTTGTCCTTGCTCCCTCTGTATTAGCTACTACTACTGGCTTTCCGCCTTCCATAACAGCTACACATGAATTTGTTGTACCTAAATCAATACCAATAATCTTACTCATAATTTACCTCATTTCTGCGCTGTTTTCTGCGCAATTTCAATATTTAATTAACAACCTTTACCATACTGTGCCTTACGACACTTTCTTTATACATATAACCTTTCTGCATTTCTTCTGCTACAGTCCCGCTCTCAAGCGAGTCGTCATCTACAGCCATAACAGCGTTGTGGAAATCCGGATTGAATTCCCTGCCAACAGCTTCTATTGGCTGTACCCCAAGTTCTGAAAGCGCAGTAACAAGCTGCTTATATACAAGTTCTACACCCTGTACAAAAGGTGCTTCCCTCTCTTCTTCAGGTATCCCTGCAAGACCCCTTTCAAAGTTATCTATTACTGGGAGGATCTTTTCTACAACAGTTTTTGCCCCGGTTTCAAACATCTGTGATTTTTCTTTCTCAGAACGCTTTCTGAAGTTTTCAAATTCTGCCAGCTGCCTTACTCTCTTATCCTCTAAATCAGCAAGTTTTTCTTCAAGTTTTTCAAGAGCTTTGTCTTTTTTCTTGCCAAAACGCTTTAACTTGCTGTCAGACGGCTTCTTTTCCTCTGCTGCAGGAGCCTCTTCTTCTTTTTGCTCTGTATCTGTCCCAGCTGGTTCTGCCTGTTCTGCCTGTTCTGCCTGTTCTGCCTGTTCTGCAGATGAAGTCTCTTCTGCAGGTGCATCTGTCTGTTCTAAATCATTTTCTAAATCTTTAGCTTCCACTGTGTTACCACCTCTCTTATATATCAGCACTGCTGTTAATTTTTAAATATATCATCAAGCTGTGTCATTAAAGACTGCAAAGTACTTACTACTTTATCATAATCCATACGCTTTGGCCCTATAATGCCAATCTTGCCATACACACCTTCATGGATTTTATATGTGGCAGTTACCATAGAACAGTCTTTCATAGTGTCTACTTTTGTTTCATTGCCGATATAAACTTGTATATCATGCGTTTCACTGCCATTATCCTGTTCCGCTGCCTCCAGCCAGTTATTAATAATTTTCTTTTCTTCAAATGCATTGAGAAGTTCTGTTGTCTCCGATTTACTTGAAAGTTCAGGGTATTTCAGGAAATTGGTAGCCCCGCTTGTATAAATCTGGAGGTCATCATCCTCAGTAAGTGCATTGCCGGCCATTTCAAGTACAGCATCAATAACTTTTGCATGGCTTCCTGCCTGTTCTTTTATACTGCGTATAACAGCCAGGTTCATATCTGTTACATCAAGACCATTTAAAACAGTGTTAAGTATAAAGTTCAGTTTAAGCATATCTTCCTGCTCTATTATCTCATCAATCTTAAGTATCTGGTTCCTGACAACATTATTGTCAAGTACAATGACAGCTAAAAGACTGTTCTCATCAACAGGTGTAATCTGTATAAACTTTACTTTCTTAGATTTATATCTTGGTCCTGAAACCATCGTTGCATAATTTGTATTAATTGCAAGAAACCGTGCAACCTGCTTAAGAAGCACATCAATCCTGCCTGCTTTACTTTCCAGTTCCTCTTTAATGTTCTGTACCTCAACCTCTTTATCAGCCAGCATAGTGTCAACATAAAGCCTGTATGCCTTATCTGTCGGAATACGGCCTGCAGAAGTATGCGGCTGTATAATATATCCCATCTCTTCTAAGTCGGACATCTCATTGCGGATGGTCGCCGAGCTTAAGTTTAAATCAGTGTCCTTTGAAATGGTTCTGGAACCAACAGGCTCTCCAGTCTCTAGATACGTGCGTATTATAGTCTGAAGAATTTTTATCTTCCTTTTACTTAACTCCAACGAACCACTCCTTTCTCTGTTTTGTTAGCACTCTTTAATATGGAGTGCTAACATCTATTTAGTAAGATATCACTCTTAATATTCCTTGTCAAGATATTTTTTCAATTTTTTGCATTTTTTGTGTTATAGACTTTATTTTTAATATTATTATAATTATCTAGTATATGATAAATTTCAAAATGTGACGATAAATATATAAAGGCTGCTATTAATAGCCTGTACAGAAAGGCGGGAATTATTATGCAAAATCCAAAAATAAACCCTTTAAATACTAATGCCGCAGGTGGGAGACAGACAACATCCCAGGCACAGGCAAGACAGCAGGCAGCAGGAAACCGCAGTAATGCCGCATCTGTCCAGACATCTGCAAACAGTGCCATAAGGACAAGGGATTTTGGCGTGGCGCAAAGCCCTGGAAGACTTTATGAAGGAGATATTATAAGGGGCGAGATTTCCGACCTGTACAATAATGATATAACCATAACACTTGAGGATAATACAATACTTAAAGCAAAAATTGCAGGAAGCCCTGCACTGTCCATAGGCCAGACAGCTGCATTCAGGCTGGATTCTGTCTCAGGCGGAAGTGTTTTGCTTGAAGCTCTTAAAAACAGCTATACAGAAACAGAACTTACTCTTATAAATAAAGCACTTGATGAAGCCGGGCTTCCTGCCACAAAGCACAACCAGAGTGCTGTTAAAGCCCTTATGGACAATATGCTTCCTATCAATAAAGAATCCATACAAAACCTTATGCAGCAGTCATATGACTATAAAACTGCTGATATGGATACTCTTGCCATAATGAACCGTCTTATTATGAATATTAACAGTGATACTGTAAAGCAGTTCAGCAATTATATGAATGGCACACACCAGCTTTTAGGGCAGATAAAAGAGTTTGCACAGAATATTCCTGCACTTCTAAACGCACTGGCAGGCAATGGACCTTCTGAAACACTGTCAGCATTTGGTGAAAAACTGCTGTCCGCTGCGCTGTACGACAATACAGGAAGTGTAACAGGCTCTGGAACTCTTACAATATCACAGCTTCCATCAGGACAGATGCAGGAGCTTATGGACCTTTTATCTAATACTCCTCTTACAGAAGATACAATAATACAGCTTGAAGATGGGACGCTTACAGTACATGATGCACTCTCTTTAATACGTGATGCTATTACATCAGGCACAATAAAGCTGCCTGATGCCATATCAGAAAGCGGCATGGCAAAAGATATACTGGCAGATAAACTTTTTCTTATAAATACAACACTTGAACAGGCAGCAGACGAACAGGCTGTTATGCAGCAGACAGAAGACAGTGTTAAAAACATTCCTGTAATTGACGCTGGCACAGTAACAGAAATGGCTGATGATAAAACTGGCACAGCAGAACCCTCCAAAGACGCTGGCAGCGAAGAATTAATACTGCAGGACAAACAGGCAGCAGAAAACGGGAAACAGGCAGAGGCACAGCAGCAGACAACAGGCAGGTTTAACTTTGCCAATAAATTTTTCCAGACTATAACCGAAACTGCCAGAAACTCTATTAATAACACACTGAATTTTTTACAACAGGCAGCAAGCCAGAATACAAAACAGGAACTTCCAGAAATACACACAGTTATAGATACACTTGCAGATTTATACAGTAAAGAAAGCAAAGAAAACGACTATCTGGACACATTTCTTACAAATGATGGCAGGAATGAATTACTGTCCAAATTCAGTTCACTGCCTGTTAGTAAGTCATTTATTAATAAAATAATATCAGGCGAAGCAACTGCTAAAGAAGTTGTAACAGTCGCTAAAAATGTTATACCACTTGCAGAACCATCTGCTGTACAGGAACTGTTTAACTCCCATGCATTTGAAAATGTACTTGGAAGATTTTTACAGTCTTCATGGACTATTTCACCAGACAAACTTAAAAAAGATGGAGAAATCAATTCCTTCTATAATAAGATGAATACACAGCTTAAACAGTTTGAAGGGCTTATACAGACTGCACTGTCAGGTGAAGATTCAGACAATATGGGACGCTCTGCACATGATATGGAAAGCAATATTGAATTTATGAAAACTTTAAGTGAAACTTTTTCATATATGCAGATGCCGCTTAAGCTCCAGAACCAGGACGCACATGCAGATTTATATGTATACACACAGAAAGAAAAGTTAAAAAGAAACCCTGATAATATACATGTGCTTCTGCACCTTACATTAGAACACCTCGGGGATATAGATATATCCCTTGATAAAAATAAATATGACATAAACACAAAATTTATGCTTTCTGACGGACCGTCAGCAGACTTGATAAAAACCAACGCAGATATGCTTAAAACAGCGCTAAACCAGCAGGGGTATTCCTGCCAGGTCAGCGTTTCACAGGCTGAAACGCAAACAAGCACAGTTAATGAATTTATTGATACTAAAATAAATACATCAGCAACAGCAGATATGAAGCGCTTCTCATTTGATATAAGGGCATAGCCCTGACAACATCCCATATTTCTATATTTTTGGATATGGAAACATGGGATGTTTATAAATAACTTTTTCTATTTTCTCATTTTTTTAAATGTAGCAGTCCTGTTTTTAGTTATTTTCACATGTATTGTGTTTATATGACTTTTCTATGTCTTCAAATATATAGTCAAATACAGGTGAAAGACCTACAAATTCACATCCATACAATGTAAGGCCATCTTCACGTTTTTTCCTTCTCACAATCCTTATAACACATTTAAGGCTGCCATATTCCCTCTCAAATTTGAGCCTTGAATCAAAGTAAAAGCCAACTGGAAGCACGCTTTTTGATACAAAACCTATTCCATGCCTTGAAATATCAATGACATCTATTGGTACATTCATATTGCTTACATGCACGTTATTCTGTTTAAATATAGAAAAAACTTCAAGGTGCATGCCTATAGGTATCCTCTGGCTTCTTCTGGTTTCAATAAATTCTGTTTCTTCTTCCATAAACCCCACTCCCTTTCAAGGATGCAGCAGGCTGCCTGTACACAGTCCTATAAAAGTTCTTTAAGAAGTTTATTCGCCAGTGCCGGGTCTGCTTTTCCCTGCATCTCTTTCATTATCTGTCCCACAAGAAATCCCATAGCCTTTTTTTTGCCATTGTGGTAATCTTTTACTGGCTGCGGGTTTGCTTCAATAACTTTTTTAATAACTTCTTTTAATGCCCCATCATCTGATACTGTTTTAAGCCCTTTTTCTTCAACATATTTTTCAGGGTCTATATCTTCATTAAATATTTTCTCAAATACTTCTTTTGCAATCTGGCTGTTTATCTGTTTTGATTCTGTAAGGTTTATAAGCTTTGCAAGATTTTCCGGGGAAAACTTAAGCTGTGCTGGTTCAATACTGTTTTCTTTCATAAGGCGCATTGTCTCAACCATAAGCCAGTTTGATACTTTCTTAGGGTTATTACAGATAGCAGTTGCTGCCTCAAATAAATCTGCAAGATGCTTATCTCCTGTTATAATTTGTGCATCATATTCTGGAATATTATATTCTTTTTTATAGCGTTCAATCTTTTCGTCACGAAACTCCGGCTGTGCCGCTTTTATTTCCTCAAGCCACTCATCACTTATAACTACAGGCACAAGGTCAGGTTCAGGAAAATACCGGTAGTCCTGTGCATCTTCCTTTGAACGCATTGCATAGGAATATTCTTTATTGTCATCCCAGCGCCTTGTTTCCTGCACTACTTTACCACCAGACTCTATTATATCAATCTGGCGTTCTTTTTCTGCCTCAATAGCCCTTGCAACCGCTTTAAATGAATTGAGGTTCTTCATCTCTGTACGTGTGCCAAATTCCTGTGTACCAGCTTCTCTTACTGAAAGATTTACATCTGCGCGCATTGAGCCTTCCTGTAGTTTACAGTCAGATGCACCAAGATATTGTATAATAAGGCGCAGTTTGTCAAGATAAGCTATTACTTCATCTGCTGAACGCATATCAGGCTCTGAGACAATCTCAATAAGCGGCACACCTGAACGGTTAAAGTCCACAAGAGAATTTCCGCTGTACTCGTCATGCACAAGCTTTCCAGCATCTTCTTCCATATGGATTTCATGTATGCCTATCTTCTTTTTGCCGCTGTCCTTTGTCTCAATTTCAATCCAGCCATTTCTGCATATAGGATAATAAAGTTGTGATATCTGGTAATTCTGTGGATTGTCAGGATAAAAATAATTTTTGCGGTCAAATTTGCAGTTCTTTGTAATCTGGCAGTTTGTAGCAAGACCAACTGATGCCGCATATTCCACTACTTTTTTATTAAGGACAGGAAGAGAGCCTGGCATGCCTGTACAGACAGGGCATGTATGGGAGTTTGGCTCTCCTCCGAACTCTGTAGAGCATGAACAGAAGATTTTAGTCTTAGTTGCAAGCTCTACATGCACTTCAAGTCCAATAACTGTCTCATACTGTTTCATAATAAATCAGCAAGGA
>DKXQ01000188.1 GCA_002493085.1 Lachnoclostridium sp. UBA7122 | reverse complement strand
GGAAAAAAGTTGTAAAGTGGTGCTTAGTTTGTTGTCTGATTGTTCTTGTATAAAGCACATTGTTAAATTAGTCTGTGGGTCGCTGTCAATTAAAAGTACCCTATAGCCTTTTTCAGCCAGTCCAACTGCCAGTACAGATGCTGTTGTTGTTTTTCCCACACCACCCTTAATGTTTGATACAGATATAATTTTCATATGTTTTCCTCCCTTCATTTTGAAAGAAATCTTGTCCTAATGCCAACATGTCTACACAAAAGCCTGTAATCAAAACTACATGCAGACAAATCATCTTGTATACATAATGATTCATTTTCCATTCTGCATTTTTACATGTAAATCTATAAACATACAGACCTGTAATCCTGTCTGGAAGTCTCCTTGTCTGCATGTAAACATATCTGTCTGTTTACAAGTCTTAAGGCAATTATGCTGAAGTATCTGTTTGTCTGCATATAAACATGCAGACCTGTAATAATGAAAAACCGTCTGCATGTCTACACTTTTACAGGTTTGTTATTAGAATATCATATGCAGCATCTGTTCCAGTCTGGCAGAAATGCATTCTTTAATGTAAACAAAAAAACAGACACCACAACAAAGTGAAGCATCTGTTTCAATCAAGAATAGTATAGTTGTTATTTGTCCACTATCTGATTCCATGTACAGTTACCAGCATCAAATTCTGCTGTAATTCTGTTTCCATGTGTATCCTTTCTGTTTACATGAAGTGTATATTTATGACCGTCCTGGTTTCCACCTTCTGTAATAATTTTCAATACTGTATCTGCAATACCAGCCAGCATACAAGTGTCCTCTGGATTTCCATCATGTATTCCAACAAACAGTGTTGCCCCATGTCTGTCTGCAACATTTTTAATAACATCCAGCTTTCTATATGCATAAGCATATTCCATTCTGCCCAGTTCAGCTTCAACGATTTTTTCCAGAGAATCAATTACAACCATTTTTACCCTTGGGTTATCCTGCAAAAACACATCCAGCCCTTCCTCTATCCTGTTGCCAAAAGTTCCTGGTTGGTATGCATATATAACTGTAATATCTCCAGGCATAGCACTATATTGGCCAGGCATATGTTCTGCCATTTTCTTAGTATCTTCTAGTAAAAACACAAGGACTCTGCCATTCCCTGGTTTCTTACCAAAAAATCCTGTTACACCAGCAACAGACAGCGAAATACTGAGTACAGAACATGGCCCATGCTGTTCCTTTGGGGTAATAAGAAGGTTCAACCCTGGTATTGTAATACTACTCTCCATAATGCACCTGTTTACACTGACACTCCTTCCTGCTTCTGTCATCTTATCTGACATTAAACCTTACCTCCTTAATATTCATAATTTTTTACTTCTATAAAAAATAATATCAGAATTAAAAATAAAAAAAATCTGCAAAAATGCAGGCCAATGATTTTCGTGGATAACAGATAATAATGATAAAAGCAAAAGAGAAAAGAAAGAGAAGATAAAGAGGTATGGTTTTCGTGTATTTACAAAGCCAGCTGACATCAGACCTGCCAGCTGACACCAATTCATATAAGGGTTTCTGAATTACAACATACTGTTATTATACATCATGCATCCCTATGATATAACTCTATGCATTCATCAATGATACTTTCAATAAGCCTTACCTCTTTCGGATTAAGCTTGCCTAACTTTTCAGACAGCAGCAGTTTGTCCTTGTCAATTATGTCACCTGTCAACAAATAATCTGTGCTTACTTCTAAAGCAGCAGCAATTTTCATAAGGTTTTCTGCCCTCATAGCCCTCTTCCCCGATTCTGCATAAGATACAAATTGTGTTGTCACCTCACTCCTCTCTGCCAGCTGTTCCTGTGTAAGTCCCAGCTTTTTCCTTCTCTCCATAATCCTTTTACCTGCTTCCTCCATGCATAATTTGACATCCATCATTTCGGTTTACCATCCTTTCCTGTTGTTGAATTATATCAACATAAATATTGCATTTTAACCTTGTTTTGTTGATTTAATTCAACATAATGTTATAATTAATTTAGAAACATCTGTTACAATGCCAATTATAAATTCTCCAGTCCCACAGGCATACTGGACTGATAGCACATATCCTTTTCATGCATTTTTGCAAAAATAAAAGACATGGTGCAGGTGATATTCTTTTTTCATACTAAAAATTTAAAAAGGAGGATTTCGTTATGAATCAAAAAAATTTTAAAAGCAATATCACAGGCACACAGAAGGAAGATGCACCAAAAAGTATCATACAGCAGGACAGGGACAAAGGATTATTGTCTTACAAATTTGAAATTATGGATGATGATAATATTTATTCCATTTCATTCAGGGGAAAATTAGCAGATGGAGAAACGAAGAAGATACTGGAAGCAACACAGAACTGTTTGTATGAAAAAATAGCAGACTGCATCCAGACATATCTGAAACAGCACAACATAGCATATTCATATTTCATTTCCAATAAAATGCCACTGAATCACACTAAAGCCATGGAACTGGCAGAATTACTTCTGAACTCAGATAACTGTAGTAGTTTTGATAGTTATTTTGGGAATGCAGATACTTACTATTTAATTGCGGACCATCAGAAATGGGTTGCTGAAAATTGCTGCCAGGGCTGCTATTTTGCAGTGAAAAAGACTTTTACTGAAGCTGAAAGCTCATGCAAATACAATATCATTGGGCAGACTTTTAGATACAATGAAGTTACTGATGATGAAAATTGCTATTTTGCAATCAGGGAAAACAGAAACAATGGTTCATTGTACAATATTGTTGTATCAGACAGCGGACCAGTACTGCCATCATTTGGCTGCGTGGATATAATGAGTGTTTTGTTAAGCATTGATAACATCCAGACATCAGAGCAAGTGATAGAAATTGCAGTAAAGTAAACAGCCTATAATAGTGATAAAGGGGAAGGTGGAAGATATTCTTTTAAGAAAACCTGTACAAATTCATGTACAGGTTTTAACTGTAAAAATACTTTCCTCCTCCGCAATTTTCTCTTATACTTTTCTTTCCTGCTGCCCAATAACAGCTCTATATGCCCATAAAACAATTTCTAATTCAAAAATATATATTTATGCCATAGACACAAAAATGTCTCTATAAGGCTTTTATATACATTCTAATGCCATTCCTAAATGTAACATCCCCCTCCTCTTCCTTCTTCAATTTTTAATACATTTTTACCTCTTTCTGTCCAACAAAAATTTTTGATGCACATGCACATTTGATAAAATACCAGCAGAAAAGGATAATAATCATCTGTATGATTGGATAGATATAGAGAAGAAAAAAAGACGAAAAAGAGGAGGAGGGGGTTGATGGCTGAAAATTCAGGTTTCATTATACCTGTAAAATGTGTAGGGCAGCAGATTTATGTGACATTTTATTTCTAATCTGTAAAAATGGCTCTGTATAACTTGCATGCACATTCTGATAGCAGCTCTTGAATTAGATTTATATTTCAACTCATTAAAATCCTACAGAATTTTTTAAACAACAAAAACAGACCAAGGAATCCTCTTCCCCAGCCTGTCTTATTTAATTGATATTTTCAGTCTAAATTGTTAGCAAAGTAGGTTCTGGAATGTTTTTCGCCTCTTCAATAGCTTTCTTTTCCAAAATTGCTATCCTTCGATCCAGCTCCTCTTCCGACATATTTTCAACTTCTTCTGAGATCTCGAAATGATCATCTAAAACATAGACTATATCGTTCACAATATCACCTCCTGAAGAATAGCAGACATCCCATCAAACAATACCTGTTAATCGTGTTTTAATATTTAATATTCACTAATATTCTTCGCTTAAATTGCCGATAAGACAGGATCAGGAAGATTTTCGCCTTCTTTTCGGCCAGCCTCTTCCATGATTGCAATCTGCCTATCCATTTCCTCCTCAGACATATTTCGGATTTCCTCTGGAATTTCAATAGTGTCATCAATAATATATATTTTTCCCATTATTTCACCTCCTTAAAATTAATTTTATAACTCCTACTGATTTGTTTTAATGCCATAAACTGTGCTTCTCTTCTTGTTTTTGTATTATTTTTAAAGGAAAAAATTAAATTTGCAAAAAAGTGGGTTCTGGAATATTTTCAGCTTCCATTCTCGCTTCTGCCTCAAGAATTGCGATTTGCCTGTCAATTTCCTCCTCAGACATATTCCTGACCTCCTCAGAGATTTCAATAATCCTGTCATCTTCCATGTATAGTTTCTTCATTACATCATCTCCTTAAAAATAGTTAATTCCAGATTATTGATAAAGTTTTCCTGTCTTTTCTTTGCATAATTTTCTCTTTTTCCTTTCTTCCTTCTTCCTCCAATTTCCTGGCTAACTGCTGCCTTTCTTTCCCTGACATTTTTTTGATTTCATCAGAAAGTGTAAAAGTATCATCTAAAACATATGGTTTCATTACCTCACTATCTGTTTCTTTAATAAAACATTAAATAAAATTTTATATTATGCGAACCAAGTTTCCACTACATACAGGATAACTTATAAAATATATTGCCATTATATCATATATTGTTGATTTATTTCAACACATTTCCTTATAAACCAATATTACTGAATTATCAGCACCTGCAGTCTGTTCGCCTGTTTCCATGTCATAAGCATATGTCCTCATCTTCGGGATATGAGTTGTCTGTTTTTCGTCCATGATTTCTGTATGCTGCCCGATTAATGTTTCTTTGTTCCCTTTTACCAGATATAACATTTCAAATACAACTAATGTCTTATCTTCAAGGTCAGTTGTACTGAATGTAAAACTTAACTGCTTTGTGCCATATCCTCTTCCTCCATCAGTAGAGCTGTCAACCTGGAATGTCCCAGTTGCCACGGTAAACGCACGATTTTATG
>DKXQ01000178.1 GCA_002493085.1 Lachnoclostridium sp. UBA7122 | reverse complement strand
GGAACGAAGGTGAAACGAAGGTGATACGAAGGTGATACGGAGAAGTGACGAAAAAGCAGCGGAAAAGCGAGGAAAAGACAAAAAATCAGAATCTTCGGAAAGGCTCCGGAGGGAGCTTGTTTTTTTGTTTTTTTATCAGTCCGTTAACCAAGATTAAGCGCCCGGAGTGAACCGCCGAATGGAAAATCTTGGGTACGGATGGTGCAGAACCATATAACATTTACACTTCCACCTACACGAAAGACAAAGAACAGGAATGTTAAAATCGCAAAAGACATGCAGTCTTTTGCGATTCTATATATCATATTTAAAATAGACTGTCGTATAAAACGTAAAAACACATGAACCAAAAGGAACTTATAGAGTTATGTAAAAAAGGAGATAAGTCAGCTCTCAGCTGGCTCTACCAAACCTATGCCGATAAAATGATAAGAATATGTTTTCATTATGTTTCTGACAGACAAATAGCACAAGATCTCCTACACGATGGCTTTATTATCATCTTCACCTCTATAAACGCCCTACATTCTCCTGAGAAATTAGAATATTGGATGGGAACCATTATGAAAAACATATCTTTAAGATACTTGAAACAGTGCAGTTCAAAGTCCACGATCTCTTTAGAAGAAATGAGTGAAGACGAAATCCCCATCGAGACTTTTCTTTCTAATGATTTTCCTGCTTACAAGACAATGCTCAAAATGATAGAATCGCTCCCTGAAGGCTACAACAAAGTTTTCAAATTGGCTGTATTAGAAGGATTGTCTCACAAAGAAATTGGTTCATTATTAAATATAGCTCCTCATTCTTCCTCATCACAATTATCAAGAGCAAAAGATATATTACGGAGACTCATCTCCCAACACCGTATTATGATTGGATTATTTATATTGTCATCTATCATTTTTATACAAATATGGCTATACACACCTAAGAAAGCTATTACTACAGGACCAAACATTGTGACTACACAGAAAGAGAAAGAACAAAATGCTAAAAGCATATTATCAAAAGATTCTATAAAAACTATTTTAAAACATGTATCCACTACTTCTCGGTATGCAGATTTACAATCTATAAGAAAGATATCCAAGCAGGAGGTTCTTTCACAAGACAGCGTTCCAGAAGGAAACGACAGCATTCAATTGTCTAATCATCAGATCATAGAGAATCAAGATACCCAAAAGCGGAAAGAATTTTATAACGCCTATACTTCAAAACAACTTTCCAACGATAAAAAAAGCTGGTCGTTGGCTGTTTCTTATTCAGGAGGAAAAAAACAAGTCGACTCTCACGAATCAAGAATCCCTGGTGATATTTCATCCGAATCCCCCAAAGAAATAGTGGAAAAATCATATCATCACATCCCTGTTACGCTATCACTTTCGTTGCGTAAAAACATAAATGAGAACTGGGGTATAGAAACCGGAGTACAATATACATACCTACGTTCCGACTTCACGACCATCAGCGATTCTTATTTAGAGAAAATACAGAAAATCAGCTATATAGGAATCCCAATCAAAGGCTCTTTCAATATATGGAAGCAACAAAGATTCTCTCTATACACTTCCGCCGGAATGACTTTGGATATACCCGTAAAAGCAACTTCAGAAGAATTCACGTCAGAAAAAGGGCAAATTATATCTGAAAAGAAGAGTAGCTTATATCCACATTTACAGTGGTCAGCGGAATTTGGCATAGGCATCCAGTATCATATAACACCCTCTGTCGGAATCTATGCAGAACCTAATTTACGATACTACTTTAACAATGAGAATAAGCTGAATACAATTAGGACAACAAAGCCACTCAATATGACATTGCCCATAGGTATCCGCCTATTCTGGTAAAAAAAACAAAGATTATCATGCAGTCTTTCAGAGAACAGTTTATCATCATTATAGAAAGTAATTTTAATTGTGTTACTCTTTATATATGAAACTATTATTATGCAAGAACGTCATCAGAACCGAAATATCTATTTTAAAGAATTGTCTATAACAAGCAGGAATTATTTTATCCCATATATCCAATGTTGGCATGCAATAGCAGCAGGAATGAATGTATTGGAAATCGGTTGTGGTGATGGAGGTAATTTGCTTCCTTTCTCGGAAATGGGATGCAATACAATGGGGGTTGATATGGCTAAAAGCCGTATTAAAGATGCAAAAAACTTTTTTAATATGCACCACGCAGAAGGTGAATTTATAGCATCAGATATATTCAAGCTAAAGGAATTGGAGCAGAATTTTGATATTATTATCTGCCATGACGTACTTGAGCATATCACAGAAAAAGAACTATTCTTATCTAATTTGAGTAAATATCTGAAGCCACAAGGCATTGTCTTTATGTCATTCCCAGCATGGCAAATGCCATTTGGAGGTCACCAACAAATATGTAGAAACCGAATATTGTCCCATCTGCCTTTTATTCATTTATTCCCTGTTTCTATATACCGATCCATTCTAAAAGCCTTCAGAGCAGACACTGATTGTATCAAAGAGCTGCTTTCCATCAAAAAGACAGGCGTATCAATAGAATTGTTCGAAAGACTAATTAAAAAGACTGACCTAATAATACTAAACAGGCAACTATGGTTCATTAATCCCCATTATAAAATAAAATTCGGGCTATCCCCACGTCAACTGAATCAAAGGATTTCCGGAATACCTTATTTGAGAAACTTTGCAAGTACAAGCTGTTTCTACATCTTAAAAGAAAAAGACTAAAGAAAATAAGACTAAAGAAAAAGACTAAGCAAATAAGACTAAACAAGACATCAAGAGGCTGTATCTGAATTCTTATAAACAAAAAGTCACCCTCGCTACAATTATCTGCGACGAGGGTGACTCCGTAGAAAGGGGCGTTTTGACACAAGCCCCCATATATCAAATATCGATTATACTACTATAAGTAGAAACCGAATCCAACCTTCACACCGAAACGTGACATATCTCCATCATTGAAACGCCATTTATAATAAACGGCAGGTTCAATGGTTACCGTACGCGAAAGGAAGTAAGCGTATCCGGCTTCGAGCCCCAGTCCCCAGTCCGTCTGATGTTTTCCACCACTCCAGCGGAAACGGTTCCAGTCGAGTCCGCCACCCAGATAAACACCTGTTTTATTGAAGTAGAAACGTACTCCGGCGCCCAATGTATACTCATCTATCGGTTTCGACCAGTCGGCTCCGGCG
>DKXQ01000175.1 GCA_002493085.1 Lachnoclostridium sp. UBA7122 | reverse complement strand
CAATAGCCTGTAAACATGAGCAAAGGAGCCATTTATTATGGCTCCTTTTTAAACTTGGATAAATGAGGACAGGAGGCATTTATTATGGTAATAGTACGTCCATGTATATATAATCCAGTAAAAGAAATATCTGCAAAGTATATTTATGATGGCGTTGGAATAAAAGACACAAGCAGTTATGGTGCAGCTGTAGATATAGGTACAACAACCGTTGTGCTAGGCTTTTTTTCACTTGATAGCAAAAAGCATCTGGCAGATGTCACTGAAACTAACCCACAGACAAGGTATGGCGCTGATGTTATGATGAGGATTATGCATGCCAATATGGGAAAATCTGCTTTACTTCATGAACTTATAACCAGGCAGGTTGAGGATATGCTTGAACATGCCAGCAAAGGCATATGCATGGCAAATGATATAAAAGAGCTGGCAATTACAGGCAATACAACGATGTGCCATATTTTTTTAAACAGGGATTTAAGTAAAATGGCAGGAGCGCCATTTATGCCTGCATATGAAGGAAGTGTTAGTGTATGTGGAAAGGATATAGGTTTAAGGAAATATCCGCATTTAAATATATATGTTTTACCTGGGGCTGCCGCCCATATAGGTGCAGACGCAGTTTCAGTACTTTGCAGCCAGAAAATGTATGAACCAGATAAAGTACAGCTTGCAATAGATATTGGAACTAATGCAGAAATATTACTAAATAATAAAGGAAAAATATATGCCTGCTCTGCTGCAGCAGGTCCGGCATTTGAAGGAAAAGGTACGAAATGCGGGATAAAAGCATGTCATGGTGCAATTAATGGAATTAAGATAAGCAGGTCAACTGGAAATATATTACTTGATGTTCTGGACTCACGTACAGAAGGGCATACAGGCAATATATGCCAAAGAGAAATAATCCCAAGAGGTATATGTGGTTCAGGGCTTGTTGATGCTGTTGCAGAGCTTTTAAAGGCAGGAGTTTTAAGTAATGATGGATATCTTATGGAACGTGATGAAGCAATTAAAAGCGGTGTCCCGGCAAATATTGCAGAAAGACTTGAAAAAGATAATGATGGCAGTCTTTTTGTTTTTTATAGCGGAAAAGACAGCCATATACAAACTGGCAGCGGTGAAATCAAAATAGTGGTTACCCAGAAAGATATAAGAAGCATACAGCTTGCAAAGGCAGCAATACAGGCTGGTACAGAGATATTACTTGCAAAGGCAGGTGTATGTATGGCAAATGTTTACGATATAAAAATTGCTGGTGTCTTTGGCAAGTTTATACATCCCAAATCAGCTATAGCATTTGGTCTTTATCCTGATACTGGCCAGAATAAAATAATATTTACTGGCAATGCTGCCGGCATTGGCGCTGCAATGGCGCTTCTGGACAAAAATTTTAGAAAACTGGCAGAAAAATATGCAAAACAAGTAAAACATATAGAGCTGGCAGATGAAGATGCATTTAAAAACAAATTTTTGAGTGCAATGGAGCTTAAAAAGTGGTAAAATAAATATATAAATATCTAAAAGGCAGGTTGTAATATGAAGTTAGGATTTATTGGTGCAGGTAATATGGCACAGGCAATTATAAGTGGTATTTTAAAGAGTGGGGCTGCAGATAAAAATGATATAATTGCATCTGCTGCAACTGATAAAACTATTGCAAGCATAACAGAAAAATATGGCATTATGACAACACTGGATAATAGAGAAGTTGCAAAGGCAGATATACTATTTTTAGCAGTAAAGCCTGCTTATTACAAACAGGTGATAGATGAGATAAAAGATGTTTCCGTTAATAACAGCCAGATAATTGTAACAATCGCAGCAGGAAAGACCATTCAATGGGTTAGTGGGACTTTTGGGGGAGAACGCAAAATTATAAGGACAATGCCAAATACTCCTGCACTTGTGGATGAAGGGATAACAGCAGTATGTCCTGGTGAAAATATTACAAAAGAAGAGCTGGAAAGTGTTATGAAACTTCTTAAGTCATTTGGCAGGGCAGAAGTTGTAAAAGAAAGCATGATGGATGCAGTAGTGGCAGTAAGTGGAAGTTCACCAGCATATGTATTTATTTTTATAGAAGCTATGGCTGATGCTGCAGTAGCAGAGGGCATGCCAAGGGCACAGGCATACAAGTTTGCAGCACAGGCAGTTCTTGGAAGTGCAAAAATGGTACTTGAAACAGGGCTGCATCCTGGCAAATTAAAAGATATGGTGTGTTCTCCGGCAGGTACAACTATTGAAGCTGTAAAGGTTCTTGAAAAAACAGGTTTTAGAAACAGCATTATGGAATGTATGAAGGCATGTGCAGATAAGTCAAGGTCAATGTAATAACAAATATATAGCAAAAGGTTCTTTTTACTTTAAAAAATCATAATTTGTTATTATGAAGAAAAACAGATTTATAAGTATTAAAAAAGTAATTTATGCAGTGTTGTTTTTTGTAACAGTTTTATGTGTATTATACTGTGTGCAGTGGAAAGAAGATATGCAATGCAGGATTGGCATACGTATGCAGCTTGAAAAACAGGATGCTGGAGAGTATGCGCATACTCTGCTTGATGAGATGGAATATTTCCCAGTGTGCCCAGATAATACAGGAAAAGCAGAATGTTATTTTGAAGATGGCTATGGTACAGGAAGGACATATGGAGGTGAAAGGAAACATGAAGGCATTGATATAATGTCTTCAGTTAATAAACCAGGCTGTCTGGCGATAAGGTCTGTTTCTGATGGCATTGTAGAGAAAAAAGGCTGGCTGGAGCTTGGCGGGTACCGTCTGGGCATAAGAAGCAGGTCAGGGGTTTATTATTACTATGCACACCTTGACCACTATGAAGATGGGATAAAAGAAGGAACACATGTCCATGCTGGCGAAATAATTGGTTATATGGGGAATACAGGGTATGGACCAGAAGGGACAAAGGGACAGTTTGATGTCCATCTGCATTTTGGAATTTATATTAGCAGGGCAGACGGAGAAACCAGTTTAAACCCTTACTATCTTCTGGAGTATTTATCAGAAAGGGGAAAAGCATGGAGACACGGCTTTGGAGAGAGATGTTAGGACCATACCGGCAGGCGGTAGATGAACTTGTGGTAAAATTTACGCATATTAAGCAGGAATATCAGGATGCCAGGATGTACTCTCCTATAGAATCTGTATCTGGAAGAGTTAAAAGAATTTCAAGCATCCTGGACAAAGCACATAGAAAAGGTGTGCCTATAGAACAAATTGAAGAAAAGATTGAGGATATTGCAGGTGTCCGGATAATATGCCAGTTTGTAGAAGATATAAGTACAGTTGTTGGCATTATACGTGGGCGCAGTGATTTGACGGTTAAACAGGAAAAAGATTATATATCAAAAAGCAAGCCAAGCGGATACAGAAGTTACCATATGATTGTATATTATACAGTACAGACTTTTGGAGAGCCAAAAACGATTGAAGCGGAAATACAGATAAGAACTCTTGCAATGAATTTCTGGTCAACGATTGAACATTCCCTCCAATATAAATATAAGGAAAATATGCCTGACGGGCTGAGAGAACGTCTGCTGCGGGCAGCAGATGCTGTTAGTGTACTTGATAAAGAGATGGCTTCTGTGCGTGATGAAATTATGGACGCACAAAATTCTAACAGGCAGAAAGCAAATATTGTAACAAATATATTAAATAACATAGAAAATCTCTACCATATAGCTAATGAAAGGGAAGTCTCAAAAATACAAAAAGAATTTTTTGAAATATACAAAAAGGATGATATAGCACTTTTAAAGAGATTTAATAAAGAGCTTGATGTTTTGTCAGAAACGCACCATGCACAGAGCATCCAGTCATCAGCAGGCAGGTTTATCGATTTATAAAAACAGGTTAAGATAAGGAGTTTTTAATGATTGCACTTCCTGATAAGTATTGTGAAAATATGAAAATATTGCTGAAAGAAGATGGTTTTAACAGTTATATGGAAAGTTTCACAGAAAAACCACGTCCAGCTTTCAGAATTAATACATTAAAGACAGATTTACAAACGTGGAAAAAAATTTGTCCATTTAACACAGAAACAGTCCCCTGGTGTGAAAAGGGATTTATAACTGGCACAGAAGCAAGAGCACTGCTGCCAAAGCACCCTTATTATTTTGCAGGTTTATATTATATACAAGAGCCCAGTGCAATGCTGCCAGCGTCTGTACTGCCAATAGAAAAAGGTGACAGGGTGCTTGATTTGTGTGCTGCCCCTGGAGGAAAGGCGGTTGAAATAGCCGCAAAGCTTAATGGAAGCGGACTTCTTGTTGCTAATGATATCAGTGTATCAAGAGCTATGGCACTTGCTAAAAACTTACAAATGGCAGGCGCTTCTAATGTCATGGTAACAGCAGAGCCACCAGAACGTCTTACACCCTGTTTTAAAGAGTATTTTGATAAAATAATATTAGATGTTCCATGTTCAGGAGAAGGTATGTTCAGGCGGGAGCCTGAAATAATTAAAAACTGGATAGATAAAGGGCCAGTATATTACTCCAGGATACAAAAAGATATACTTAGGGAAGCATACCATATGTTAAAACCAGGAGGCAGCCTTGTATATTCAACATGTACATTTTCGGTCCAGGAAGATGAACAGATGATACAGTGGTTTATCCGCCAGTATAATGATATGGAAATCTGCAGTATACCACATAAAGAGGGCTTTTCATATGGCAGGCCTGATTTATCTGGAGGCGGAAGCAGTGAATTAAAGAAATGCATAAGGATTTTTCCGCATATTGCAAAAGGCGAAGGGCATTTTGCCGTACTTTTACATAAAAAAAACCCATATAAATATGCTGAAACTACAGATAACAGTATATCAGAAAAGTTTAATAATGATAAATGGAGAAAAGAGCAATATGAAATAAAAACAATGTTAAAAGGATTTGTACATGAAAAATGCTATGAAAAGTATTATCCTGTAAAAAAGAAGAATACTATATACCTTATGCCAAATGAAACAGTATGCATTAAAAATTTAAGGATTGTACAAAACGGGCTTATTGCAGGAGAGGTGAAAAAATTATTTGAACCCTCCATACAGCTTGCACTTTCAGCGCAGATTTGTTCATATCAAAATAAACTTGCACTTTCTTCAGCAGATATAGATGTGATAAAATACCTTAAAGGTGAAACTATAAATATTGCTACAGATTATAAGGGCTGGCTGCTGGTTACTGTTGATGGTTTTCCCTTAGGCTGGGGCAAGGCAGATGGCCAGGGAAAACTTAAAAATAAATATTATGCAGGCTGGAGGATGATGTAATTATACCAGTTTTGAAAGGGAATACATATGAAGGTTCAAAAAGGTGATTATGGATATTTAAAAAACAGAAAAACAAGGGCATTAATTGGTATTGCTGCAATGATTGCTGCTGGCCTTGCAGTTTTTATTGCAGGCCTGTTTTTAAACAAAATGTCCCATAGAAATATTTTTACAATAATTGCAGTTTTATTTGTGCTGCCAGGTGCAAAATTCCTTGTAAGGTTTATTGTAACATTTCCATACCATCCAGTGGACAGGCAGTTATATGAACAGGCAAAAAAACATACAGATGCAAAAAAGATGCAGCTTTACACTGATATGGTTATTACATCATCAGAGAAAGTTATGTATCTTAAGTTTGCCGCTGTAGGCAGTAAGCATGTTATTGCACTTACAGGCAATGAAAAACAGGAAACTGCATATATAAGAAAATATTTAAATGATGGGGTTAATAACTGGGGCAGTAACTATAAAGTCAAAGTTTTAGAAACCGAAAAAAGTTTTTTTAAGGAAATTGATAGTATATCAGTACAGGATGCCAGTAAAGAGGAAGAAAAAAATGTCCAGTCATATCTTATATCGCTTATTGTATAGAAAGGAAATATAAATGCAAGTCTTAAGTGTTACATTACAGGACGAAGGCCAGAGGCTTGATAAATTTCTTGCAAAGTTTATGCCAGAAGCACCAAAAAGTTTTTTTTATAAAATGATGCGTAAAAAAAACATTGTACTTAATGGGAAAAAGACAGATGGCAGTGAACGGATAATGGCAGGAGATGAAATAAAGCTTTTTTTATCAGACACAACTATAGCAGATTTTAAGAAAAAGGATACTCTTGAGCATGGCATTAAAAATACAGTATCATGCCATCTTGATATTATATATGAAGACAGCGATATTCTGGTTATAAATAAACCGGCTGGAATGTTATCACAAAAAGCAGATAAAAACGATGTCTCTGCTGTTGAATATATTAATTCCTATCTTTTACAGAAGCAGCAATCTGTCAATACAGATATTTCACTGGCATTTAATGCAGGAATATGCAACAGGCTTGACAGAAATACAAGTGGCCTTATAGTTGCAGGAAAGTCTGTTAAAGGGCTTCAATGGATGGGCAGCATGTTCAGGCAGAGGAAAATTAAAAAATATTATCTTTGCATAGTAAAGGGAAAACTAAAAGAATCC
The DNA here is from genome assembly GCA_002493085.1 of Lachnoclostridium sp. UBA7122. Lineage (GTDB taxonomy): Bacteria > Bacillota > Clostridia > Lachnospirales > Lachnospiraceae > Butyribacter. The sequence continues at coordinate 2,203 of DKXQ01000175.1, read as the reverse complement.
GCCAGATTAAGCGGATATCTTGTAAAACATGAAAATCATAATAACGTAACTATAACACAGCATGAAACAGCAGGTTCTTCAAAAATTATAACAGAATATATGCCTCTGCAATATGGAAAACTTGGCATAGAAGATTATACACTGCTAAAGGTGCATCTTGTAACAGGGAAAGCCCACCAGATAAGGGCTCATTTAAAAAGTACAGGACACCCGGTTGTAGGTGATGCAAAGTATGGACATAAAGATATATACCAGATATTCAGGCGCAGATTTGGACTAAAGCACCAGCTTTTGCATGCGTGGCGGCTGGAATTGGGGACTTATGAGGATATACCAGAAAAGTATCACAAAATGGTCTTTGAAGCACCAGTTCCAAAAGAATTTAAAGATATTATGAAAAGCCTTGGAATGAGCCTGGTTTTTGAAGGGGAGGGGTAACAGAGTAATGCCATCTTGGAATTCAAGGGGATTAAGGGGTTCAATGCTAGAGGAAGCATTAAATTATACTAATAATAAATACCGCCATGAGAAACTTGCATTAGTACAGAAAATACCTACTCCTATAACCCCTATGGAGATAGACAAAGAAAAACATCACATTACACTTGCATATTTTGAGCAGAAAAGTACAGTTGATTATATTGGGACTATACAGGGAATTCCAGTGTGTTTTGATGCAAAAGAATGTGCAACAGATACATTTCCTTTGCAAAATATACACAAACACCAGATTAACTTTATGAGAGAGTTTGAGATACAGCAGGGTATTGCATTTTTAATAATATATTTTACTAATGCAGGTCTCTGCTATTATGTTCCATGCAGGGATGTATTAAAATTCTGGGACAGGGCAGCCAGTGGAGGAAGAAAAAGTTTCAGGCGTGAAGAACTGGATGAGAATTTCACAATAAATATTACAAACCAGGTATATATACATTATCTGGAAGCAGTAAGCAGGGATTTAGATATAAGGGACGTGGAGGAACAATATGAATAAGGAATTTAAGGATGAATTAATTAAAGCAGGTGTAGACTTTGATGGTGCTGTAAAACGTTTTATTGAAAGTGAAGATATATATGAAGAATTTTTATACCGGTTTACTGATGACAAAAATCTTTCGCAATTAGAAGAAGCTTTGGCAGAAGGTGATATAGCGTCTGCTTTTAAGAGAGCCCATACTCTTAAAGGCATCACAAGTAACTATGGTTTTATAAATGTATATAAGGCAGTCATTCCAATAACAGATATACTTAGAAATGGTTCTGCTGATGGAATAGAAGAATATATGGCAGAATTAAAAAAATATCATAGCATTATATGTAAAATTATAAACAAATATAAATAGTATTATATTCAGGAGAAAACATGTCAAAAACAGTCAGGCGCGGATATTTGCCAAGTGATGAATGGGAATTTAATGAAAAATCAATGATTAAAATGCAGGCGGCAGCAGAAGATGTGTATTATCTGCTAAACCGTGGGTATCATATGAAAAGTGCGTCTACATTTGCAGGCAACCACTATACATTGTCAGAGCGGCAGCGGCTGGCACTGGCACGTATAGTATCACCTGGACAACAGTTAAAAACCAGGGCGGATAAATGCAAAAATTCTTTAGAAAAAAATGCAGTTGTGCATATTGATGGATTTAACACAATTATTACACTGGAGATAGCACTGTCAGGCTCAACTTTATTAAAATGCATGGATGGTACTGTACGTGACCTGGCAGGGCTCAGAGGAACATACAGGCTTATAGATAAAACACCACAGGCAGTACATTTAATTGGTGCGGCTTTAGAGCAGATGGATATTAGCAAAGCGTGTTTTTATCTGGATGCCCCTGTCTCTAATACAGGACGGCTGGCTGGATGTATACGTGAAGGACTTAAGGGGTTTCACTTTGAAACCATGACAGAAGTCATTAATAATGTAGATAGCGTATTGTCTTCTTTGGATAATGTAATTACAAGTGATGCCATAATACTGGATAAATGCCAAAGCTGGATAAATCTTGTTAGCAGCATACTGGGTAAAACACTGCCAGATTATAAATACATTAGTATCAAGTGATGATACTAAAAAAATTTAAAAAAAATTAAAAAAAGTTGTTGACAAAACAGGAAACATGTTATAGAATATTACTTGCGTCACGGGTAGTTTATAAATAATCCAAGTAAACGGGGTGTGGCTCAGTTTGGC
>DKXQ01000255.1 GCA_002493085.1 Lachnoclostridium sp. UBA7122 | reverse complement strand
TTTATTTTATGAGGTTATCCTGAACATAAAAACCCCGGTTAACCCCGGGGTGTGTTAATTTATTACAAGCTGCCTGTCTCCTATATGGCCTGCCAGAATACTTTTAATGATAATTTCTGTCTGTTCAGAAGCTTTTTTAACCAGCCCTGTTATATTGGCATGTGAAGAAGCATCTTCCTGTGCAATGGAAATTGCATCAACCACATCTTCTTTTTGTGTCCAGTTAAACAGGGCATATCTTTCATCATAAAATTCAATGCTGTCTGAATCTACATCCACTGACTGCACTTGTGCCTCTGGTACATCAATAACCACTTTATCATCTGTTACATCAGCCTTTATATTTGAAAGGTCTATGCCGGCACGTATATCTGCAGTATACCTCATAGAAAAACCTTTCTTTGTAATCAGTGGGATGTCACCTTCTGAATAAATAATTAAACCATTGTATGACAGTTCAGCCGTAGTCAGTTCACTTACACTTTTAATTCTTTCACTTATATATGCCGCAGTAATCTCTGGCTGTTTGTTTTTATAAAACATGCCACCTATCTTAAAACCCGCAAATGCAACAATTATAACTATAAAGATTATAACTGCCATTCCAATTTTAAAACTGAAACTTGAATTAATATTTTTATCTTCTGCCATACACTATTCTCCCAATGAAATGTCTTTAAATGTACTTAATAAAAATTTTTACTCTACTGTAACTGATTTTGCAAGATTTCTTGGCTGGTCTACATTAAGCCCTCTTGCAACAGCAGTATAATACGCTATATATTGTAAAACAATAGCTGCTCCAAACGGGGCAAAGACATCATTTACCGGTGGAAGCGTTATAAGGTGGTCACAAAGTGATGCATCTACCTGTGCATCAGCACCAGCAATCATTATAACTTTGGCACCACGTGAACGGACTTCACGTATATTGGAAATCATTTTGGCAAATACATCTTCCTGTGTTGCAAGTGCTATTACAGGCACATTATCTGTAATAAGTGAAATAGTACCATGCTTAAGTTCACCCGCTGCATATGCTTCAGAATGTATATAACTTATTTCTTTTAACTTTATAGAGCCCTCGCATGAAAGTGCGTAATCAAGTCCCCGTCCAATAAAGAAAAGACTTTCAGTTTTTAAAAGTTTATTGCTAATAGGCTCTATTGCCTTGTCACATGAAAGCATCTTTTCTACAAAACCAGGCATCTTTTCAAGCTCTTTGATAAGTTCTTTAGTTTTTTTCCCTGATATTTTTTCTTTTATATATGCAAACCTGAAAGATACAAGATACATAGCTGCAAGCTGCACAGTATAAGCCTTTGTACTTGCCACGGCTATTTCAGGGCCTGCATGTGTATAAAGTACATAGTCACTCTCACGTGCAATAGATGAGCCTTTTACATTAACTATTGATAAAGTCTTAGCCCCCCTTTCTTTTGCAAGTCTTAAAGCTGCAAGTGTATCAGCCGTTTCACCAGACTGGGATATAGTAATTACAAGTGTTTTTTCATCAATTACAGGGTCCTGGTAGCGGAATTCTGATGCAATATCAACTGAAACAGGCACCCTGGAAAGTTTTTCTATCATATTTTTGCCGATAAGGCCTGCATGCATCGCAGTCCCACAGGCAGCAATAATTATCCTGTTAATATCTGCAAATAAACTATCATCTATTCCATCCTCTGAAAAATCAGGCATGCCATCTTTAATTCTTGGTGAAATTGTATTACGCAGTGCTTCAGGCTGTTCATGTATCTCCTTAAGCATAAAATACTCATAACCGCCTTTGCGGGCAGCAGCCATATCCCAGTTTACATGCAGCATATCCGGTTCAATTTCATTGTGGTCAAGGTCAGTGATGTTTATGCTGCCCTCTGTAAGATGGGCTATATGGTGCTCAGGCAGCACAAAATAATCTTTGGAATACTTTATAAGTGCAACCATGTCAGATGCAATTATAGAGCCTGCACCTGTGTTAGTAGCAACAAGCGGGCTGCCATTTCTTATTGCATAGATGCTGCCTGGATGGTCTTCAAACATTATGCAGAAAGCATATGCACCACGCAGTTTTTTCACAGCTTTTTTAATTGCGCTTACAGGGTCTGCCTTATAGTATGAATCAATTACCATAGCCGCAATTTCAGAATCAGTCTGTGATACAGGCTCTTTACCCTCAGAAGCTAACTCCTCCTGGAGCTCTTTATAATTTTCAATAATTCCATTGTGTATAAGTGTCACCTTGCCAAAATGGTGCGGATGGCAGTTAACCTCGGAAACACCGCCATGCGTAGCCCAGCGTGTATGCCCTATGCCACACTTTGTACAGTCATCAGACATAGCTGCCTTTTCTGCAAGACCTGCAACCTTTCCAACCGCCTTAATAGTTTTAAGCCCGGTTTCTGTAAAAAACGAAATGCCAGCACTGTCATACCCACGGTATTCAAGTGCTTTAAGTCCCTGCAAAAGAACTTCCTTTGCATTAATATTACCTGTAAAGCCAATAATTCCACACATAATTTGCATTTTCCTTTCTTATTTTTTCTCTTAATAATATTATGATTTTTATATTATATTTGCTGGTACAGTATTTGTTCCCAGGTTGCCCAGGTATTTGTCTGTATCTTACGCATGCAAATAATACGGAAAGGCATCCGCCGAAACTTCGATAACCTTCCACCTCGTCTCCCTTTTTTCAATCCATTCCGGGAATTATGTGCAAAATTAAGGGACTGGCGCTAATGTTTAACGACATTTCTGTCTAAAAATTTACAACGGTGCAAGAACTGTATTTAGACACTCTTTCTTTTTACAAAGCATCTTATAGTCCATCACATTTCACCTCAACACATACTAACTCTAACACACAGAAATAATTTACGCAATAATTTTTAGATTAAATTTTCCTAACTTTTACTTACAGGAATATCCTGTACTGCAATTGCCACATTATCCTGTTCATTTATTTTTATATATTTCCGTCTTGCCATATTTTTTGCTCCTTATGCTCTTTTTATTAACAGCACTGCCACATCGTTTACATTAGTTCCTGTTGCCCCTGTAGTAATTAATCCACCACATTGCTTAAGTGCATTATATGCATCGTTTTGCTTTAATACCTCATAGATATCAATTCCCTGTTTTGCCAGTTGTTCTTTAGTACTGCCATCACAGTATCCACCAGCAGCATCTGTGGGTCCGTCTGTCCCATCACTGCCAATGCTAAAAACTGCTGTTTCTGGCAGATCTGCAATGCCGGGTGCTGCGGACAATGCCAGTTCCTGGTTCCGCCCTCCTTTTCCAGTTCCTGTCAGATGCACAACTGTCTCCCCGCCCGCAATAAATGCTATACTCTTTGTACTGTCTGCATGGCTCTTTGCAATAGAGGCAAGAAAAGAACCAGCCTCCCTTGCTTCACACACAAGCTGGTCGGTCAGGATTACAGTTTCATAACCCAGGTTTTCACAGGATTGTGCGGCTGCAAGGCACAGATTTTTTACACTTCCTGTAATCTGTGTTTCCACATTATGCAGTTCTTTTGGTGTTTCTGTACGCAGACATTCCTCTGCCTCCCTGCTGAGTTTCAGATTGTATTTACGTGCAATGGACATTGCCGCTTCACAGTCAGAAGTGTCTGGACAAGCCGGACCAGATGCAATCATATCCAAAGGGTCACCCAGAATATCACTGAGTACAATGCTGTATATATGTGCAGGTTCACAATGTTTTGCAAATTTACCGCCTTTTACATCTGAAAGCCTTTTACGTACCGTATTCATTTCAACGATATCTGCCCCACAGGCCAAAAGCTGGCTGGTAATATCTGCCAGTTTCTCTCCAGATATAAGCGGTTTTTCAAACAATGCTGAGCCACCACCAGATAAAAGGAATAATACTGTATCTTCTGCTTTCAGGTCTTTGACCAGGTCAAGTACAGCCTGTGTACCAATAAAAGAATTTTCATCAGGAACCGGATGGCCTGCTTCATAGCAGACCATATTATCAATTTCCCCTTTTACATGGTCATATTTTGTTATGACTACACCACGGTCTATTTTATTTCCTAATATCCCGGATGCTGCTTTTGCCATCTGCCATGCTGCTTTTCCAGCTGCGGCCACGTATATTTTCCCACTGTCAAATTTCTTTCCTTGCAGCGCCTGCTTTACAGCTTCATCTGGCAGGACTTTATGAATGGCTTCTGCTATAATTTTATCTGCATCTTCTCTTAATGACATGTATGCCTCCTTCTATCCTGCATTATAAATGATTTATACAATTAATTAACTTCTTGTTACAGCAGTCCTGCCTTTTCCATTTCTGTCTTGATTTTATCCAATACTGGCCCTTCCGGGGTTGCCAGGTTTGGCGTATATGGCAGCCCAATATTGCGTCCACGCAAATTAGCCATATCTTTAGCTGCAACCGGAAAACTTGCTGTTGTTGACATAGGTGTGCTAGTAAAATAAAAAGAAAAATGA
>DKXQ01000075.1:14390-16949 GCA_002493085.1 Lachnoclostridium sp. UBA7122 | reverse complement strand
ATAAAAATAAGCACATAGTTATAATTATTTATAAGTTTTATTACGCTGTTACTTAACCTCCATCCCATTTTTATAAAGAACAAAGAATCCCACAAAGCGGGATTCCCTGCCTACAGCAGGTTGCTGCTATAAATCAAAAACACACGGATATCCTCTGGAACAATTAGGATTATTCCGGCCGGCTTTTAAGCCGGTCCAGAAATAATTACTACTGCTTTGCATCAAAGCCACTGCTGCCATAATCTGCAGTATAGCTGTTAGTTGCGTTGCGGTTGTAATTATTGTTCCCTGGTGACATCCGTGTGCTTTGAATAAAGTTCATCTGAAACTCTATCATTTCAAGGGAATTTTCTATTAAGTCTTTATTCCGCTCATTTACTTCCACAAGACGTTTCATAATAATACGCAGTGAATCATGAAGTGTTGTCAATGCCTTCTTTTCACCGGGCTGCTTTGCCAGAAGTTTTATAAGTGTTGTTAAATCAAGTTCTTCTGGTTTTTTATTAAGAACTATTCCTATATTCTTAATAGTTTCTTCCCTTCTGCGGCCAATCATGCCCGCCTTGTCAACAAGAAGCTGTTCTTGTGCGGTGATTTTCTTTAGTTCTTCTAAGTCATTCTGTACCAGCACCCTTGTCTTTTTTTCTGAGACTGGTATGAGTTCTTCATAGATAGCCTTTTCGGCATTAAGTGAATTGATAAGTTCTTCAATTAAGCTTGCCAATATCAGACCCCCGTCTATAAAATAGAATCAAAGTACTTGCTAACCATCTTGTCTGCAATTTCCTGTGCAGATACATTATATGTGCCTGTTGCCAGCGCATCTTTTATGCCAGCTATCCTGTCTTCCCTGATATCAGGTGATGCTTTTATTGCTGCTTTAGCTGTCTGGTAATCCTGGCCTGGCCTTGATACTTTATACTTTTCCCTGGTTTTTTCACTGCCGGGCTGATTCACTTTCTTAGGTTTAGTTGCCTGGTATAACTGGTTCATCTTGTTAATAGCATCTATTCTCATAAGACCACCACCTAACTCTTACATGTTCATTAATACTGGCCAAATACAGCACAATATTTATGTTTCATAATATTTATCGGTAGTATTTGGCTTTACTTTAGTTGTTTTTAAAAATTTCACAAAAATCAAAAGTTGCAAAGTAATCTTGTGGTGTTTCTGCACGTCTTATCATCTGTACGCTGCCATCTTCTTTAAGCAGCAGTTCTGCTGATTTAAGTTTGCCATTGTAGTTATATCCCATTGCAAACCCATGTGCCCCTGTGTCATGTATAAATAAATAATCACCTGTACCAATCTCTGGAAGCATCCTGTCAATTGCAAATTTATCGTTGTTTTCACAAAGGGAACCTGTTATATCATATTTGCAGTTACATGGAGCATCCTCTTTGCCAAGCACTGTAATATGGTGGTAAGCGCCATACATCGCTGGGCGCATAAGGTTTACAGCACATGCATCTACACCTATATATTCCTTATATATGTGCTTCTGGTGTATTGCCTTTGTTACAAGCCCGCCATAAGGACCTGTCATAAAACGCCCCAGTTCTGTAAATATAGCAGTATCTCCAAGACCTGCTGGAATCATTATCTGTTCAAACTGTTTTTTTACTCCTTCGCCAATTACTGCAATATCATTTGGCTCTTTATCAGGTGTATATGGTATCCCAATGCCTCCTGAAAGGTTAATAAATGAAACACAGACTCCTGTCATTTCTTTTATCTCTGCTGCAAGCCTGAATAAGATGCCTGCAAGCACAGGATAGTATTCATTAGTTACAGTATTGCTCGCAAGGAATGAATGTATTCCAAATTTTTTGACACCCTGTGTTTTCAGTTCTGATATAGCTTCTATAATCTGCTCTTTTGTCATGCCATATTTAGCATCACCAGGATTGTCCATAATATCAGTTCCCATCTTAAATATACCACCCGGATTGTAACGGCAAAAGACTGTATCAGGTATTCCTGCTGCCTCCTTAAGAAAACTGATATGTGTTATATCATCAAGATTTATATATGCACCAAGTTCTTTAGCTTTCTTATATTCACATGCTGGTGTGACATTTGATGAAAACATAATATCAGAACCCTTAAAGCCGCATGATTCTGACATCATAAGTTCAGTAAGTGATGAACAGTCAACACCACAGCCCTCTTCTTTAAAAATCTTTAATATAAATGGATTAGGTGTCGCTTTTACTGCAAAATATTCGCGGAAACCTTTATTCCATGAAAAAGCAGTTTTAAGCCTGCGTGCATTTTCACGTATAGCCTTTTCATCATATATATGGAAAGGTGTTGGGTGTGTTTTAACAATTTCTTCAACCTGTTCTTTTGTAACAAATGGTATTTTTTTCATAAATTGCATCCTTTCATTTGATGTAAGCTCCTTCCACTGCCTTCAGGCGGTGAAGTGGCAAGGGGAGCTTTGATAGTGTAACTTTACCTGGGGATTTTCTATAAAAAAATGGTAAACTGTGTACTTTTTTATGGTACAATATAAATTATCAGCTTTAGAGTATATGGCTCTGGCGGTTTCAA
>DKXQ01000075.1:0-14105 GCA_002493085.1 Lachnoclostridium sp. UBA7122 | reverse complement strand
AATTTTTCCAGCCGGCAGCCGCTTCCGCTTGGACGAAACACGCAGTGGTGCATAAAATCTGGCAAAACCAGATTTAAGCACCAGCGGTTTCATACACTGCCTTTTGGAAAAATCTTTGAAATCTGCCAGAGAATGTACTCTTTGTATAACCTTCAGCCAAAAACTAAAACACAAATTAAAATATATAATTAATTTTTGACATATCTAACGTTTCGCAAATCTCATTTCTAAATTCTAATGATATGCCAAGTAATATACATATATTTTCTGTATTCTTAATTTCTTCCAATTCATATACAGGATGATTATTATAAAACTCCGCCTGCCTATATCCATCTGAAACTACATGTCCAACATAGGAAATGTTTAATATATCCAGAAAACGTGTTACTTTATTAGATGCTTTACCAGTTCCAAATACATATAGTTTTTTCCGCATATTAACAGCCTGGAGTAATTCCTTATAATTACTCCAGCTTTCTATATATTCTTTTTTATGAGCAATATATAAATCTGCTAAATAATTTCCATCAAATGTTTTATTACCTTTTTTTAATGTGACATAGAATTCAATACTATTTTTTACTGTAATTATTTCATCTAATATCAAGTCTGTATATCCTAATATATTTAATTGATATATAAGAATTTCTAAAGATTTTGGAGTAAAAACCCATGAATGTCTGTTAGTATATTCATCTTCGTTATAATTATTAATTAAATTAGTAATTTTTTTCATTACATCAATTTCAGTTTTATTCCATAAAAACTTCATATCTTCTTTATAAATTGGTGCGCTATTTGGAATATATGTATTATAACCGTCAATATGAACATTATTTAACAACGACTCTACTGCTGTACCAATAGAATGATTTGTACTGTCTTTTCTATAAACATGTTCATTAATAACACTTCTTATAGAAGTTTCTTCTTTGAAATAATCAAACTCATATCTTTTATCAGGTATTATTAATTTAATTTTCCCAGCATCTTTTAACAGTCTGGAACAATCTTGTAAAAATTCAATCAAATCAACTACATGTTCAATCACATGAGAAGCTGCAATAATATCATAAAATTTATCCTTATTAATCATATCTGCATAATGCCTGGCACAGACATAATCAACTTTTTCAATTTTATCTTCACTTTTTGGATGTAATTGTTTCAAATGTACTTCATCTAAATAATCTACAACTTCAGTATGATATCCTTCAGATTTTGGATAAAGTGGTGACGAACTAGGACCAATTTCTAAAATATTATGTTCTTTTTTAACTCCTTTATTTATAAATTTTCTCTTCATGTTAACAAATTTCCTCTCAATTTTATTTTTGCTTATTATATAAGCCTTTTAAATGTAATTATACATTTTTTTAGATAAATGTAAAGTTTATTTTTTTGTTTAAAGTTTTTCTTTTTTTAATTTCCATATTTTTACATATAGTATGACAATATATTTTCCTGATAACTTTTAATAAAATTTGAAGTAATTTAGTTTTGTTTTTTACTAAAAGCTACACAAAGAATAAATTTTCTGGCAGATTTCAAAAATTTTTCCAAAAGGCAGTGTGGTTTGAAAAGGGACCGCTGGTGCTTAAATCTGGTCTTTTCAGATTTTATGCACCACTGCGTGCCTCCATCTAAGCGGGAGCGGCTGTCGGCTGGAAAAATTTTGAACCTGCCAGAGCCATATAATCTAAAGCCACCAAAAAGTTTAAATTAAAAATTTTGTGCTTTACTTTCATATATAAAAAATATATAATACAAATGTTTGTCCGCAATGTTGATTTAGAATGGAGAGTTTTATGAGTGAATATACAGGAAAAGAGATTGTAATACTTGAAGGCCTGGAGGCTGTACGCAAGCGCCCTGGCATGTATATAGGTTCTACAGGTCCACGCGGGCTTCACCATCTTATATGGGAAATCCTTGATAACAGCATAGATGAACATCTTGCAGGGTTTTGTAATGAAATACACATAACTATGCAGAAAGATGGTGGTATCTGCATTAAGGATAATGGCCGTGGTGTACCTGTTGATATACATCCATCCAAAAAGGTTGCGACGGAACGGGTTGTTTATACAATACTTCATGCCGGTGGCAAGTTTGGCAATTCTGCATATAAGGTTTCCGGAGGCCTGCATGGTGTAGGTTCTTCTGTTGTTAATGCGCTGTCTGTACGGATGATTGTAGAGGTGCACAGAAATGGCCTTATATACCGTGACGAATATAAGAATGGAGGCCATCCTGTAACAGTCCTTAATAATGATGGTTCGCTTGAACCTGCCGGCAGATGCGCAAAGACAGATACTGGCACTATTGTTACTTTTTATCCTGACCCTGATATTTTTGAAACGGTGGAGTTTAAGGCAGAGGTTATTAAGAAAAAGCTCAGGGAAACTGCATACCTGAATAAGAATTTAAAGCTTGTATTTTTTGATGAAGCTGCGGGTGAAGAAAAAGTTTATATAGAAGAAGATGGTATTAAAAGCTTTGTCAGTTATATTAACCGTGATGCCAGTGTACTGCATGATGAGCCAGTATACATAGAAGGCAAAAGCGGGGATATAGAAGTTGAAGCTGCTTTCCAGTATACTTCAAACTTTTCAGAACAAATTAATCCTTACTGTAACAGGATAAATGTTGTAGATGGTGGCACGCTTGTTACAGGGTTTAAAACCGCCCTTACACGTGTTATGAACCAGTATGCAAGGGAACTTGGAGTGCTTAAGGATAAGGATGAGAATTTTGATGGCAAGGATATAAGAAATGGGATTGTTGCAATTATTTCAATTAAACACCCTGACCCACAGTTTGAAGGCCAGACAAAGACAAAACTTGGAAATACAGATGCGAAGACGGCTGTAGATGATGTGTTCAGCACTGAGGTACAGAGGTATCTTGATAAAAACATTGATGTGCTCCGCAGAATACTTGATAATTCCATGAAATCATATAATGCACGCAAGGCAAGTGACAAAGCCCGCAATGCTGTTTTAAAACAGTTAAATGATGTTGATACAAAAAGTAAACTTGCTGCGTGTACTTCTAAGAAGCCTGAAGAATGTGAAGTGTACATCGTCGAAGGGGATTCTGCTGGCGGGACTGTTAAGACTGCAAGGAACAGACGCACCCAGGCTGTACTGCCGCTTAGAGGCAAAATTCTAAACGTAGAAAAGGCAACTCTTGAAAAAATACTCCTGAATAATGAAATCAAATCAATGATAGCTGCATTTGGCTGTGGAATAGGTGATGAATTTGATATAAATAAACTCCGGTATGATAAAATTATAATACTTACAGATGCTGATGTGGATGGCGCACATATAAGTACACTGCTGCTTACCTTTTTTTACAGGTTCATGCCTGAGCTTATATATTCTGGTAAAGTTTACAGAGGCCTTCCACCGCTTTATAAGGTGGACTATATTAATGGCAAAAAGAAAAAATCAGAATACTTATTTGATGATTTTGCACTTGAGAAGTTCAGGAAAAATAAGAATAATAAAATTACAGGGTTACAGCGTTATAAGGGTCTTGGCGAAATGGATGCACAGCAGCTCTGGGAGACAACGCTTGACCCTGGAAGCAGGATACTGGCACAGATTTCCATAAGTGACAGTGTGGATGCAGATGAAATCACATCTACACTTATGAGCAGTAATGTGCCGCCACGCAGGCAATTTATAATGGAAGAGGCCAAATATGCAAGACTGGATGTTTAACCTCTTAATTTAGAAAGGGTTGGTTTTATTTTATGAATTATAATGAACAGTCTGTTATACAGCTGGATTTTTCGGAGGAAATGCGCAACTCATACCGTGATTATGCAGTAAGTGTAATTATTGCAAGAGCCCTGCCAGATGTCAGGGATGGTCTTAAACCTGTACAGCGGCGCATACTTTATGCTATGAATGAACTTGCACTTACACCTGATAAACCACACAGAAAAAGTGCACGTATTGTTGGCGATGCAATGGGTAAATACCATCCCCATGGTGACAGTTCAATATATGATGCACTTGTACACATGACAGAAGAGTATTCTCTTTCTATCCCACTTGTTGACGGGCATGGAAATTTTGGCTCTATTGACGGTGATGGCGCTGCTGCTATGCGCTATACAGAAGCAAGGCTTTCTGCTGGTGCAATGACACTGCTTGAAAATCTTGATAAAGGTCTTGTGCCATTTGGCCCTAATTTTGATGAAAGCGAAAAAGAGCCTGATGTACTGCCAGCTACTCTTCCTAACTTGCTTATCAATGGTACTACAGGCATAGCCGTAGGCATGGCAACCAATATGCCACCACATAATGTTGCTGAGGTTATTGATGGCATTACCGCATATATGGATAACCCGGAAATATCCACAAAAGGACTTATGAAGTATATTAAAGGCCCTGATTTCCCGACAGGGGCAGCAATAACAAACTCTGATGACATTTTTAATATTTATGATACTGGTGAAGGCAAACTTAAGATACGCTCAAAAGTTGAGATTGAAAACAGCAGCAATGGCCGCAAAAACCTTGTAATAACAGAAATACCATATACAGTGGCTGGCAATAAGACAAAACTTCTTGAAAACCTTGTTGCCCTTTCCAAAGATAAAGTCTTTGATGAAATATATGATGTCAGGGACGAATCTTCTAAAGAAGGCATACGTATTGTTATCGAAGTAAAAAAGGACAGGAATATAGAAAATCTGCTTAATGGGCTGTACCAGAAAACTGCTATGGAAGATACGTATGGTGTAAATATGCTTGCCGTAAAGAATAAGCAGCCAGTTACATTTACACTTAAAGGGCTTATAAGCGAATTTGTTACATTTCAGGAGGAACTTTACACAAAGGAATATGAATATCTGCTTGCAAAAGCCAATGAAAGGCTTGAAATTGTCCAGGGGCTTATTAAAGCAACTGGTGTCATAGACCTTATTATAGAGATATTAAGAGGCAGCAGTTCTGTAAAACAAGCAAAAGCCTGTCTTGCCAAAGGCGTAACAGACGGTATTAAATTCAGAACAAAAAAGTCTGAAAAAGAAGCTGCAAAACTTGGTTTTACAGAGAGACAGGCAGATGCAATACTTTCAATGCAGCTAAGCAAACTTATAGGACTTGAACTTTTAAAACTGCATCAGGAAAATGACAACTTAATTAATAATACAGCTGCATATAAAAAAGTATTAAATGATGTAAATGAACTTCATAAAGTCATTAAAAAGAGGCTTAAGCTATATAAAAAGCAGTTCGGCAAGAAAAGGCGCACAGTCCTTGAAAATATCAGCAATACAAAATATATTGAAGAAATCAAGGAAGAAACAGTCTATATAATGGTAGACAGGTTTGGTTATTGCAAATCACTTGATGAGGCAAGTTATTCACGTCTTGCTCCTGAAACAATCCAGGAGTATACACACATAATACAGATGAAAAATACTGACAGGCTTTGTGTATTTTCTGCTGCAGGCACTATGTACCAGATAAAAGCAATGTCCATACCAAAGGTTAAGAACCGTGACAAGGGTGTACTAATACAGTCCCTTTGTAAAATTGGAAAAGATGATGTAATAACGTATATATCTTTTAATGATTTATCTAAAGTGCAGCTTTTATTTGTGACAAAGGCAGGATATATAAAACTTGTGCCAGGCACAGAATTTGAAACAAACCGGGCTGCCATATCTTCCACAAAACTTATGGAAGATGACATGCTTATATGTGCACAGCCTGTTACTGCAGAAGAAATAATGGATGCTAACACAAACATAATAATGGTGACAAAAAACATGTACTGTCTTGTATTCCCGCTAAACCAGGTGAATGAGCTTAAAAAGACAGGCAAGGGGCTTAAAGGAATCACTCTGGCAAATAATGATTATGTAGAATATGCCAGGATAATAGCTTCAGATGATACACAGATAGAATTAAATGGAAAGCATTATAACACACAGAAATTACAAGTACAAAACCGGAATGGCTTCCCTGTAAAACTTAAATAGCCGCTGAAGCAAAATACATCTGGCTATAGTATAAAGAATCCCATCAGTGGGATTCTTTATACTTAAATCTCAAACTTATAACCCATACCCCATATAGTTTTAATATACTTGCCTTTGTCCCCAAGCTTGCTTCTGAGTTTCTTCACATGTGTATCTATAGTCCGTGCATCTCCAAAATAGTCATAATTCCAGACATTATTAAGGATGCGTTCCCTTGACAGTGCAACACCCTGGTTTGTGATAAAATATGCCAGAAGTTCAAATTCCTTATAACTCAGTTCAATAACTTTGCCATCAATTTTAACTTCATGTGCAGACTGGTTGATTACAATTCCACCTGCTTCAAGGCTGCCTTCTTCAAATACATTTGTCCTGCGTAGTATTGCCTCCACCCTTGCTACAAGTATTTTAGGACTAAATGGTTTAGAAATATATTCATCCACTCCAAGGTTAAATCCCAGAAGTTCATCTTTTTCATCACCTTTTGCTGTAAGCATAATAATAGGTACCTGCGAATATTTCCTGATTTCACGGCACACTTCCCAGCCGTCCATCTTAGGCATCATAACATCCAGTATAATAAGTGCAATATCTTTATTATCATAAAATATATCAACAGCCTGTTCACCATTCTCTGCTTCTATAACATTAAAATCCTTTTTGACCAGAAAATCTTTTACTAATTTCCTCATTCTGGATTCATCATCAACAACTAATATTTTTAACTTTTCCATCAGTACAACCGTCCTTTTCTGCTGCCCAAAGGCTTTTTCTATTTCAGGGCCTTTTCTCTTTTATCAAGTTCTTTTTCCCTTTTATCAAGCTCATCTTTCCATGACTCATACTTGTCTATAAGCTCATTTTCCATATCAGCTTTATAATCAGTAAAATACGTAAACACAGAATACTTGCTGTTAAATGTTATAACAAGCATTGCAATTATAATTAATGTAAGAAAAGCTATTACAATATTTCTTATGGTTCTTCCAGCAAGCGCATTTTCATAGGCAAGTTTATACTTATCTGCCCTGGCATCTGAGGTATTGACATCTGCAGATGCTGTTGCCTGTCTGCTGCCAGAGATTTTTGGAACTGGTATGTCCATTAGTGTATCTTTTGATACAATTCCTGATGATATAAGGGTCTTTCTCATATTATTGACAAATTCAAGACCGACAGCAGTCTGGAAAGATTGCTTTTCAACTGACTTATTATAAATTTTCAATACAGCTTTCATATCAGCCATATTTGTGTTAGCAGCTATATATGAAATAGCTTCTTTTTCTTTAAGCGCTTTTTCATAGTCATTTCTGCCTGGAAAAGAATACCCGTCAATAACATATTTATTATTTTTCTGTGCCATAACCCCCCTCCTTTCAACTCCATAAATCCCTCACTTATAAGGAACTTTGCTGCGCCAGGTGCGGCCACTTTAGCGGTATCTCCCTGACACACGGCCGCATGCATTTTTTAAAGTAAAAACAAAAAGAGCCATTACAGGCTCTTTTTGTCGGATAACTCTCGTTATCCAGCGTATAATAGGGTGGGAGTAGAAAGTTTTCACTTTCTGTTATTTATAGTATACTTTATATATGTCTAAAGTATGTCCCAATTATGAACGTTTTGTTAATAAATTATTTTTATTAATTTTCTGGTAAACTGGTCTTTTTTTTCTGCCTCACTTTACTCTTATAACCATTTTAGCTGTTTTTCCTCCAATACTCAGTTTAAGTATTGCCATACCTTTCTTTCTGCCTTTTACAGTTACAACAGCCTTTCCTGTTTTTACTCTGGTTTTTATAACCTTTGCAATTTTCTTATTATCTATAATTGCTTTTGCCTTCTTTTTTACAATTTTTTTATTATTAATCGTTGTGATTTTAAAATTAACATTAAGTTTCTTATTTTTTCCGACTATTACTTTCTTTTTAACTGCCTTTACCTTTTTAATCTGTTTTTTTGCAGATGAGACAAATACTGGTGTAGTATCTGGTGTTTCTGTTGGCACAAATGTTGGTATAATTACTGGAATTTCTGTTGGCACAAATGTTGGTACAACTGCTGGAGTTTCTGTTGGTACTGGTATTGATGTAACTACTGGAGCAGTTGATGGCACTAGCGTTGGCACAACTGATGGCATAACTGGTGACACTGGTGATGCTGCTGGTGCTGGCGTATATAAAACCTCTGTAACATCCACAGGAAATCCCTGGTTTGTTTCCGAAATAAGCTGGTATTCTTCTATTGGAGGCTGGATTGCTTTGGGGATTTGCTGGATATAGACCCCATTTTGCTGCAGAGGTATGTTAAAGTTCATCAAATGCCTTGCGGGTGTATCAGCACCCATATATTCAGTAACTTCAACATACATCAGTCCATCACCTGCTGCTATATACTTCACTGTATAATCATAATCCATACCCTTGATATATTTTGTGTCATGTTCAACAGACAGTATGAAATCTTCACTTTCCTTTGTTACTATGTTATTTTCAATAGAACCGCAAAGATTTCCTTCCGCATTATACACATATACATCTACTGGACAGTGTATACCCAGGTTCTTAGCAGGCCATGTGATGATATTCCATGCAACATCTTTAACACTGGTTTTTTTTGCCCTTAATATTGCTTTTACCGTATCATTAAATAAGAAGTCTGCTACTTCATCTGCACTATTTCCCCATGCCTCGTTATATGCTTCTTTCACTCCTGCTTCAACAAGACCAAATGCCGCTTTGGAAAATGCTGAAACATCTGCACTGGCTCCTCCGCCAAGCACACCTGTTTTCTTTTCTTCTGGTACAGTCCTTTCTGAATTTTGAATTTCATAATCAACTGTTACATACATTGATTCGCCAGACAATCCAATCTTAAGGACTTTGCAGTTAAACTTTACAAGAAGTATTCCATATTCTTGTGATAGTATTGTAAAATTAAGTGGAACAGTATATCCTGCTACAGAGATATAGGTTTTTGGTTTATACTTGCTAAATACTTTTGAAAAAATATCATCTTTTACCTTGTCCTGGAAGCTTTTTTGGGGTGTATTGCTTAACACTACCACCGACAGAATTTCTTTTTGGAACTGCTGGAGCGCCTCACCTTTTATGCTAAACATTTCCTCCATGATATCCGGTCTCAGGCTGACTGCGCCAATTACTTTATCAAGCTCATTATACGCTGTTAAAGCTAAATCTGTTATGTTTTTGTCTTCTTCGGAATATATTGGTTCTTTAGATGGTTTATCATAATTATTAATCCGGAGAACATAACTGCCAATGGCAGAGTATTCCTCACTGCTTCCTGCCTGTTTGCACGCAATGTTCAGTTTACTAACAATAGATTCACTTTTTTCTGTTGGCGTATAACCTCCAATAGTATAGTAAACAGATTTATTGCTATCTTCCCCTGGCATGAGTGTTAAAGATGCTAATTCAGGTGTCTGGAATTTGACTCCATTGCCAGCTTCCCAGACAGAGGACTGAATAGTAACTGGTACTTTACTGCATGCCCTGTCTACAACTTTCTGATCGTAAAAACGTGGAAATTCATAAGACATCTGGTTGGACAGATGAATCTTTGCTATGCCATCCTTTACGGTATATGCTCCACTTTCATACCCCACATTACCTAGAAAACTGTCTGATATGACCAACTGGTAACTGGCTTTTGACAACATATCTATATGAACAATTTCTTCATTTGCCAGCAGATAGAATACATCTTTTCCTATCATAGGTGTAAGGTCTTGTATACATTCTTCTGTATTGATTTTTATAGACACCTCATCTAATATGGCAGTGTGCGCAGAAGCGTTATATTGTTCCAGTGTACCAGTTTTCGTTTCGTATCTGCGCTTTTCTATCTGGATAATAATATTTGGCATAGCAGTATAGAATCTAACTGCATCTCCTGTTTTAAGGGAATGGGATACTGCGCCATTCCACACACTGTAACTCTTTCCATCCACCACAAATTCCTTTGGACTGCCAGTTTCAGACTCAAATACCCCTATATGCAGTGACAACGGGAAAATTTCTATCAGTTTTCCATCAAGAAGATGATAGAATACCTTTTTATCTTTGTACTGTGTTACGCTATATTCATTTTGTGGGGATAGTATATCCGGATTAGAAGGAATCGTATATTCACTGTCATCAATTGTAAATTTCCAGCCCGTCCCATCTATGTATGAAAGTGCTGTCACTACTCCAATACGGGAGTCCAGAGACTTCACATGAGTAAGTACGTTGCAGTTGCCATCGTAATAGTATTCTGCCCAGACATATTTATTAAGAAGCTGTTTTGGGGAATCTGCGCCATTTATTACTGTTGTATCTGTTACTAATGCACTGATACCACTTGTAATTGCGCCTGGTATACTATCTGTCAGCAGTTTTGTACTGGCATCCCATCCAGTGAAATAAAAAGAACCTGAATGTAATACAACGTCATCCGGAGCAGCAGAAGAATACAAAGTATCGCGCAAATAAGGGTATCCATCATTTATACCAGGATCAATTCCCCATACAGTTTCAAAATCCCAGCCTTCAAATGTAGATTCCAGCTTCATTTCATCAAGAGATTTTGATGTACCCTGTTTATTATTATAATTCCCGCTGTTAAAATAACAATTAGAAACTGTTCCGCTATTTCTGCCAACCAGACCACCATTATCAGTATTACGATAACTATTTGCAGCAATTGAAACTTTTCCTGTTGCATAACAATTTGAGATTGTTCCTTCGTTAGAGCCAGCCAGGCCACCTACTTTAGAAGAAGAATATTTGTAGTGATTAATATCACTTGTTTCTACATTTGCATAACAATTTAGGATTCTTCCCGTGTTATAGCCAGTTAAACCACCTGTCTGGGAAGAAACACCCTGTGAACCACTTACAAATAATACTTTTCCTGTTACATAACAGTTTGAAATTGTTCCTTCGTTAGAGCCAGCCAGACCACCTGTTTTATGGTACTGCTGCGTATAAGAAGAAGTAGAAATACTAATTTCAGCTTCTGCATAGCAATTTGAGATTGTCCCTTCGTTATAGCCGGCCAGGCCACCAGAAAAATAATCTCCATTAAAAGAATTATCCTTAACCTTTCTTGTCATATAGCAATTCAGGTTTTTTATTGTGCCGCTATTAAAACCAAACATGCCAAGATAATTATAATTGTGTTTTTTGTTGAAACTAATCTTACTTATTTTATGACCGTTTCCATCAAATGTTCCAGCAAATGGAAACTGCTTACTGCCAGCTGGTGTCCATGTTTTTTCCAAAGTGATATCAGCAATAAGTTTGTAATGACCTGTAAGACTGGCATCCTGGGCTGCAGCAGCCATTGCCAGAAGTTCATCCTCAGTCTCTATGAGATATGGCTCAGTTTCAGTTCCATTTCCACGCAAATCTACATGGTCTGTTTCCAGTCCAGCAGCTTTTACTTCTATATGAGATAAAAACAAATCCGCTTTTTGCATAAATAAGAACAGTGTCAATATTATAAAAATACTTAAAATCCACTGTATTGTTTTTTGTTTCTTACGTAGTTTCTGCTTCATTCAAATCATCCTTTCTTCTGGTTGTTATATTGTTATCTTGTGAACATATACAGTTGCCAGTGTATTAATTATTTAGTTTAGCATAGTTGCATAGAAAATACAAGCTGGCCAAAAGTTCTGATAGTGCAACTTTACCTGGATATACGAAAGTTTAAATATATTGTGCAATTTTTTACAACTCTGGCATGGCAATTTCAAAATATTTCAAAAAGTAATTGAATTATTATTATTTTTGTGTAATACTAGTCGTGGTAACCAATTATAAATAATACAAATTTTTTTAACAGAAGGAGGTTTTTTAGCAATGGCGTTAAAAAATCAGTACTTAATTGATTTGCTTGAAACAGTAAAAAAAAGAAATGCAGGTGAACCGGAATTTATACAGGCTGTTACAGAAGTTTTTGTATCACTTGAACCGGTTGTTGAAAAAAGGCCTGACCTTGTAGAAGCAGGCGTTTTTGAACGTATTGTAGAACCAGAGAGACAGATTATCTTCCGTGTGCCTTGGGTTGATGACAATGGAAAGACACAGGTAAACAGAGGTTTCCGTGTCCAGTTTAACTCTGCAATAGGACCATATAAGGGAGGCTTAAGGCTTCATCCATCAGTATATAGTGGAATTATCAAATTCCTTGGTTTTGAACAGATTTTTAAAAACAGCCTTACAACACTTCCTATCGGTGGTGGCAAGGGTGGTTCTGATTTTGACCCTAAAGGAAAAAGTGATGGTGAGGTTATGCGTTTCTGCCAGAGCTTTATGACAGAACTTTACAGGCATATTGGACCTGACTGTGATGTTCCTGCTGGTGATATTGGCACAGGTGCACGTGAAATCGGCTATATGTTTGGACAGTACAAGAGAATTAAAAATGAGTGGTCTGGTGTTCTTACAGGCAAGGGCCTTACTTATGGTGGCTCACTTGCACGTACAGAAGCTACTGGTTTTGGTCTGTGCTATTTCACTGATGAAATGCTTAAGGCTAATGGCAAAAGCTTTAAAGACCAGACTGTTGTTATCTCAGGTTCTGGAAATGTTGCTATATATGCAACAAAGAAAGCTACAGAGCTTGGTGCTAAAGTTGTAGCACTTTCAGATTCTAATGGATATATATATGACCCTGATGGCATTGACCTTCCAGTAGTGCAGCAGATTAAGGAAGTGGAAAGAGGACGTATTAAAGAATATGTTGACAGGACTTCACACAGCAATGCTGTTTATACAGAAGGCTGCAGCGGCATATGGACTATTAAGTGTGATATTGCACTTCCTTGTGCTACCCAGAATGAAATTGATGCAGAAAGTGCTAAAACTCTTGCAGCAAACGGCTGTTATGCTGTAGCAGAAGGTGCTAATATGCCTTCAACTCCTGAAGCTATTGATGTTTACTTTGACAACAACATGCTCTATGGTCCTGCAAAGGCTGCCAATGCTGGCGGTGTTGCTACATCAGCCCTTGAAATGAGCCAGAACTCAGAAAGGCTTTCATGGACATTTGAAGAAGTTGATTCTAAACTTCAGGGCATTATGGCACAGATTTTCAAATCATGTGACGAAGCATCAAAAGAATATGGCATGGATGGCAACTACATGGCAGGTGCTAACATTGCAGGCTTCTTAAAAGTTGCAGAAGCTATGAAAGCACAGGGCTGTGTATAATTTAATGTACAAAACATGTGTATAAGAATACACCATGCTTTATATTGACTGCAGACTGGCTGCTTTGATGTATTGTATGGATAATTGTCCTTTAAAATACATTTAAAGCTTGCCAGTTAATTTTGTCTTCTATCGTTTTCACTGTTGTATTAATAAACTGCCACATTTTTTCATAAGAGACATATACAGGGGATGCTATATTTTTATGTTCTGTTTCAAAGAAATAGTTTAAAATCCATTTACGGCTGTTTGTAAGTTCATCCTTTGTTATCATGCCATATATTTCATAAGGCTTTATATGCAAGAGTGCATTATAAATCCGTTCTGCTCCTTTATATTCATTTACAAGGCGGAAGTCAATCATATCTACATCTTTACTAAAATATTTAAATGTTTCCATATTATACTCTGTAAGCCCTGTTATAGCGATATTTTTTAAAAATTCAGGCCGTATTTCTAACATAAATTTTTCATCAGTAACCATATGTGTCCAATAACCAAGGTATAGGCTGCGCTCACTATCTGTTTTAAGGATTTTCATACTTTCTTTTATAAAACTAGAAAGCCTTTGTCTAAATAATGCTAAATTTTCTTCTTTATGAAAATCACAATCCATGATTCCATCCCTGAAGTGTGTATGTTTTTTCATATCCCTTACATAATTACAGCGTGCCATAATACCATCAGGACATATATTTCCAGCTATAAAGTAATCACTGTCCAATCTTGTAATATGATATGGTGTGTCAATTCCCCTGTTTTTTAAAACCTGTGATAATATATCTGCTATTACAAGATGGACTATTGTTCCTGCCATAGATTCCCTCCCCTGAATTTAAAACTGACAGAATAGAGTAGAGAAATAACTGTAA
>DKXQ01000246.1:679-9015 GCA_002493085.1 Lachnoclostridium sp. UBA7122 | reverse complement strand
AGTATATGAAGCCGCTGGTGCTTAAATCTGGTGTTGTCAGATTTTATGCACCACTGCGTGCTTCGTCTAAGCGCAAGCGGGCTGCCGGCTGGAAAAATTTTGAAACCGCCAGTGCTATATTAAAGCCCGCTTGCCAGCTCTGATACATAATTATATATATGGCTTCCTGCGTCTTCTCCATATTCTGCAATAATCTTTACAATGGCACTTCCGACTATTGCCCCGTCTGCAATACTTGTATATTTTTCAACCTGCTTTCTGGTATTTATGCCAAATCCGACAGCAACAGGTACGTCTGTAACTTTTCTGATAGTGTCTACTATTGATTCTACATCTGTCTTTATTTCACTTCTTACACCAGTTACTCCCATTGACGAAACAACATATATAAATCCTGATGCCTGTTTTGCTATCATCTGTATTCTCTGTTCAGAGGTAGGGGCAATAAGTGATATTATATCAATTCCGTTTTCTGCTGCAGTTCCTGCCAGTTCGTTTTTCTCCTCAAATGGCAGGTCAGGTATTATAACACCGTCTATCCCGGTTTCACGGCATTTTTTGCAGAATATTTCATAACCATATTTATATAAAGTGTTAGCATATGCCAGAAATACAAGGGGTATCTGTGTTTTTGTGCGCAGTGATTTAACCATGTCAAATATTTTGTCTGTTGTACATCCTGCGGAAAGTGCCCTTATATTGGCTGCCTGTATAACAGGTCCTTCTGCTATTGGGTCCGAAAATGGTATTCCGAGTTCTATAAGTGATGCACCTGCCCTTTCCATCTCAAGTACAAATTCTTCTGTTTTTGAAAGACATGGGTCTCCTGCTGTTACAAATCCTATAAATACTTTTTTACCGTCAAATGCGTTTTTAATTCTATTCATGTAAATCAATCCCCCTGTATCTTGCAATAGCTGCCACATCTTTATCCCCGCGTCCTGAAAGACAGCAGATAATTATCTTGTCTTTGTCCATTGATGGAGCAATCTTCATAACATGTGCAACTGCATGTGAACTTTCTATAGCTGCAATTATTCCTTCCTGCCTTGCAATATATTCAAATGCTTCAACAGCTTCATCATCAGTAACAGGTACATACTGCGCCCTGCCAATATCTTTAAGGTATGCATGCTCTGGTCCTACCCCCGGGTAATCAAGCCCTGCTGATATAGAGTAAACAGGTGCAATCTGCCCATATTCATCCTGGCAGAAGTATGACTTCATGCCGTGGAATATCCCTTCTGTGCCAGTTGCCATAGTTGCGGCAGTCCTGTCTGTATCTACGCCTTTCCCTGCGGCTTCACATCCAATTAACTGCACACTTTCATCACCTATAAACTCATAAAACATACCCATAGAATTGCTTCCACCGCCTACACATGCTGTTACAATATCTGGAAGTCTTCCCTCTTTTTCAAGTATCTGTGCCCTTGCTTCCCTGCTTATCACACTCTGGAAATCTCTGACTATCATAGGGAAAGGATGTGGACCCATCACAGAACCAAGCACATATAATGTATCATCAACTCTTGCAGTCCATTCACGCATACATTCGTTTACTGCATCTTTAAGTGTCATAGTGCCGCTCTCTACAGGATGTACTTTTGCCCCGAGAAGTTCCATGCGGTATACATTAAGTGCCTGCCTTATAGTGTCTTCCTTTCCCATGTAAATCTCACATTCAAGCCCGAGAAGTGCTGCTGCGGTTGCTGTTGCAACGCCATGCTGCCCTGCACCTGTCTCAGCAATAATACGTTTTTTGCCCATTTTCTTTGCAAGAAGTGCCTGGCCGAGTACATTATTTATCTTATGTGACCCGGTATGGTTTAAATCTTCACGTTTAAAATATATCTTAGCACCACCTAAATCTTCTGTCATTTTCCTGGCAAAGTATAAAAGTGATGGCCTGCCTGCATATTCCCTTAATAAGGTGTCAAGTTCTTCTCTAAACCCTGTATCATTCTTATAAAATTCATACTCCTGTTCAAGCCTTCCAATTTCATTCATAAGAGTCTCTGGTATATACTGCCCGCCATGAATTCCATATCTTCCATTTTTCATCTTATACCTCCATGTACTGCATCAACAAATGCTTTCATTTTATTATAGTCTTTATATCCATCTGTCTCCATGCTGCTGCTCGCATCAACTGCATATGGTTTTACCATTTTTATAGCATCTGCTACATTTAAATGCGAGATTCCTCCAGCCAGGAAGAAAGGTTTTGATATATTTTTAATTAATGTCCAGTCAAATACCACGCCATTTCCACCGCCTGCCTGTCTGCCAGAGTACGCATCTAAAAGCAGGTAATCACATTTATAATCTGCTGCCTTTTTAATATCTTCTGCACTTCTTACCCTTATAGCTTTAATAATGCCAAATTCTCTTTTAACATATCCTTTAAGGTTATCTATATATCTGTTGTCTTCATCTCCATGAAGCTGCACATATTGGATAATTCCATTATTTACATACTCTGCTGCTGTTTTTGCTGGCTGGTTGACAAATACACCCACTCTTTTAATCCGTTTATCAAGCTGGCTTGCAAACTCTGCTGCCTGTTTCTTTGTTATCTGACGTGAAAATCCATCTGCAAGTATAAAACCTGTATAATCAGGCAGCAGCATATTGGCATATTTTATATCTTCCATACGTCTTAATCCACATATTTTTATCTTTACATCTCTTTCTGTATCTGGCATATTAAATCCGCCTTTCTTTCTGTTTAACCGGCTTGTGCCATTAACTCTTTTAGTGCATGTACCCTGCCATTGCCTGCACGCATTATAGTTTCACCTATAAGCACGCCATCAGTGCCATTAGCAGCAAGTCTTGCTATATCCTCTTTTCCACGTATGCCACTTTCAGATACAAAAATTATGTGCTCTGGCACAAGTGCCCGCAAACGTATGCTGTTATTAATATCTACATTAAATGTCTTTAAATCACGGTTGTTCACACCTATCATTCTTGCGCCTGCATTAATGGCACGCACTACTTCTTTTTCATCGTGGGCTTCTGTAAGTGCAGACAGTCCAAGACTATCTGCTATATCCAGAAACTGCTTTAATCTGTCATCATCCAGAATTGCACATATAAGCAGCACTGCATCTGCACCAAGAACTTTTGCCTGGTATATCATATATTCATCTATCGTAAAATCTTTCCTGATAACTGGAAGTGATATTTCTTTTTTTATTTCCTTAAGATATTTATCTGCACCCATAAAATAAAATGGCTCTGTCAGCACTGAAACAGCACTTGCACCTCCAAGTTCATATTCCTTTGCAATATTTATATATGGAAAATCCTTTGCAATAAGCCCTTTAGACGGAGAAGCTTTCTTTACTTCACATATAAATGACAGGCTGCCTTCTTTAACTGCTTTTTCAAATGGAAAACCAGTGTCCGGATTTAAAGCTAACGCTTCTTTCTTAAGCTGTACAAGTGGCTTGTTCTGTTTTTCTTTCTCTATACGTTCTCTTGTTTTTTCCGCTATTTCTTCTAATATATTCATATCATTTCCCCTGCTTGTGGATTATATATAAAATGGCTTTAAGCTGTTTTCTTAATAAATTCCCCAAGCTTTGCTTTAGCTGCTCCACTTTCTATTATATTTCTTGCCTTTTTAATGCCATCTGCCATAGTAATGCCATCAGATGCAAGATATATAGCAGCTCCTGCATTTATCAGGACTGCATCAAGCTTAGGTCCTGGCTTGCCGTCTAGGACTTCCCATGCTATTGCAGCATTTTCCTCTGGTGTACCGCCAGCCAGTTCTTCCTTACTGCAGCGTTTAAATCCAAATTGTTCTGGTGTAATCTCATAAGAGCTGAATGTACCATCTTTGTATTCACACACTTTTGTAGGTGCACTCATTGAAATTTCATCAAGGCAGTCTGTGCCATATACTACCATAATTCTTTTAAGACCAAGATTTTTAAGTACATGTGCAAGCGGCTCTACAAGACTTTCATCATATACACCTAAAAGCTGCATACTTGCTTTTGCAGGATTTGAAAGTGGACCAAGAATATTAAATATAGTTCTTATGCTGATTTCTTTGCGGACTGGACCTGCAAACTTCATCGCAGGATGGTATTTCTGTGCAAAGAGAAAACACATATTAGTATTTTCAAGCACTTTTTGTGCTTTTTCAGGCTCAATATCAATCTTTGCACCAAGTGCTTCTAAGCAGTCCGCTGTGCCACATTTGCTTGAAGCAGCACGGTTTCCATGTTTTGTAACACGTATTCCTGCTGCTGCACATACAATAGCTGAAAGTGTTGAAATATTAAATGTATTGGATTTGTCACCACCTGTTCCCACAACCTCAAGTGAATCATTGTCATTTTTAAATGGTGCACATTTAGAAGCCATAACCCTTGCCGCTTCTGTAATCTCACCAATAGTCTCTCCTTTTATACTTAAAGCTGTAAGAAATGACGCTTTCTGCGCGTCCGTTGCCTCACCTGTCATAATCTCTTCCATAACCTGCTCCATAATGCCAGTTTCTAAATCTTTTCCCTGTACTAAAATATTTATTGCTTCTTTAATCATAATCTGCACCAGGCCACAGGCACAAATACCTGCATTTTTCCTTTCTTATTTTTTTTGCTTTTAAATCCATTTATGCTCTATCTAATTCTTAAAAAGTTTTTAACCATCTTTATTCCATCTGGTGTCATTATTGATTCTGGATGGAACTGGACACCATAAACTTCATAATCCCTGTGTTTTACTGCCATAACCTCACCATCATCTGTTATAGCTGTTATAATAAGTTCTTCAGGAATTGTCTCTTTAACTGCAATTAATGAGTGATACCTTGCAACTTCTGCCCTTTCGCCAAGCCCTGCAAATAACAGGCAATCTGTATCAAGTTTTACAACAGACCTTTTGCCATGCATAAGCTGCTTTGCATAAGACACTGTTGCACCAAATGCTTCACAGATTGCCTGGTGTCCAAGACATACGCCAAGAATGGGCACTTTATCTTTAAAATACTTTATAACATCTTCGCATATGCCTGCATCCTTTGGCCTGCCAGGTCCTGGCGATATTATAATATGCGATGGCTTAAGTTTTTCTATATCTTCTATTCCAAGCGTGTCATTGCGGATAACTTTTATATCCGGGTTTACTGTACCCACAAGCTGGTACAGGTTATAAGAAAAGCTATCATAGTTATCTATAAGAAGTACCATGCTACAACACCTCCTGCCCTTTATCTACTGCATCCATAACTGCTTTAGCTTTATTAATACACTCATGGTATTCATTTTCGGGAACGCTGTCAGCTACAATGCCAGCCCCTGACCTTACAAATATTTTGCCATTTTTCTTAAATACAGTCCTTATAGCTATACATGTATCAAGATTGCCTGTAAAATCTATATATCCAATAGCACCGCCATATATGCCTCTCTTATTATTTTCCAGTTCATTAATAATCTCCATAGCCCTGATTTTAGGTGCTCCTGACAGCGTACCGGCTGGCAGCACTGCATCCACTGCATCCATGCTGCTCTTGTCATCACGTATAATACTCTTTACTGTAGAACCTATATGCATTACATGTGAATATTTCAGCACATCCATATAGTGCTCTACTTCAACTGTACCGAATCTGCTGATTTTGCCAAGGTCATTTCTTCCAAGGTCAACAAGCATGTTGTGTTCCGCCTTTTCCTTTTCATCCTCAAGAAGTGCTTTTTCAAGCTCTGCATCTTCCTTTTCACTCTTTCCCCTTGGTCTTGTTCCTGCAAGCGGAAATGTATGGAGCACTCCATCTTCAAGTTTTACAAGTGTTTCAGGAGATGCCCCTGCCACTTCTATATCATCACTGCTAAAATAAAACATATAAGGCGAAGGATTAATTGTGCGCAGTACCCTGTAAGCGTTAAGAAGGCTTCCTTCATATCCTGCTTCAAGCCTGTTTGAAAGCACTACCTGGAAAATATCACCCTCATATATATACTTTTTGGCTTTTTCTACCATTTGACAGTATTCTTCCTCCGAAAAAAGAGCCTTAAATTCTGTCGTAATTTTTCCTGGCACTATCTCAGTCTGTCTGCCATTCTGTATAAGATGTAATATATCATCTATCTCTTTTATACATCTTTTATAATCTTCATCCAGATTAGCTGTACTTGCATTTGCAATAACAATTATTTTCTGGTGCAGATTGTCAAATGCAATAATTTTATCAAAAAGCATCAAATCCACATCTTTAAAGCCTTCTTCATCATCTGCATCAAGCTTTAATCCAGGCTCACTGTATTTAATATAATCATATGAAAAATATCCTGCCAGTCCTCCTGTAAATGTGGGAAGACCTTTTAGTTTAGGACTTGTATACTCCTTTAAAATTTCTTTTATGCACTCACCTGGATGTTTTACATTCTTTATCTGTTCACCGCCATTTTTTATAACCATAACTCCATCAGCGCATGTAATCTCAAGCTTAGGGTCATAACCTAAAAATGTATATCTTCCCCATTTTTCCTGGTTTTCAACACTCTCAAGCATAAAACAGTGCCGGCTTACACCCTTTAATATCCTTAATACCTGCATAGGTGTTGTTATATCAGATAAAATCTCCTTGCTGACAGGAATAATCTTATATCCCTGTGATAATTGTCTTGCCTCTTCTAAACTAATCATTTAAAATCCTCCTGGCCATATGCCGGAACCATTATAAAAACTGGCATGCAGTAATATTCTGATAAATCAAAAAAGTCCCTGGCTATTATTAATAACATAATAATAGCCAAGGACGGATTATCTTTAACCGCGGTGCCACCTTGTTTTATGGTTTCCCATACTCTTTGCGGAATACTAACATATCCCCGGCAACTAACGTATGCCTCCACGTCATAGAATACTCAGGCTATATATAAAAACCCTTTGGCTATGCCCTCAGTGGTCCATTTAATGAACTGTTGCTACGGGACTTCCAGCAATATCCCGCTCTCTGTAAGCACATCTTTCATTTTTATCTCCACTTCAACGGTTTAAACAAATATTTAACTGTAATTTAGTATACTCTTTTAAAATCATTTGTCAACCCTGAAATTTTTTAAAAGATGAGGTTAAATAATTTCTTTTTTACCAAATTTTTTAACGGCCAGCAAAAGAGCTATATATCCGGTGTTTGATTATCGCTAACTATATTCCGGGTACCGCATTTTAGCCGTAGATGGAAGTAAAATAGATTTACCATATAACAAAGAACTTAAGAAAATATATGGCTGCCAAAAATCTGCCAATAGCCTTATACAGTCACTTGTTTCTTGTTTAACAGATGTCTTAAATAATGTGATCCTTGATGGAATCATGGCAGTAACATTCCGGATAATTAAGTTTCCTCTTTCTGATTCATGTGCATCGCTGATAAAAATAATCGCTTTCTCTGCTCTTAACGCTGTACTACCCATGTTCATTTCCTCCATTTCTTATTTTGTTTTTGACCATAACAAAAGGACACTTCCCAAAAATTTTGCTCAATACATTGGACTTTTTGGCAGAACAATTATTAAATTCTCAACCAAACTCTAAAAATTTAGAATAAACCAGCAAAAAACTTTCTTTTGCTGGTTTTTCTTTATGGATCGAACCTTTTTCACCGTGTTTTCCCTTGTTGTTTAGGGCAATCAGATTTCATTCTCCCATGGTCATAAACACTTTTTTAAAACACTTATTTTTAGCGTCATCTGCTACTCCTTTCCTATAGCGAGTCTAATCATCCCGAAGCCGCTCCGCAATACTCCGGATTTCTGTTCTTTTATAAACGGCTACCGGAATGACCATACACAAAGCGAACGATAGCCGCATATAAAGCGCCATCGGAAGAACCGGATTACGAAACGTCCCAAAATGTAATGATACTCCTGGTATGCAGTCCGCTCCCATTCATATCTGTAGTAAGAAGGAAGTTCCCACCCATCTATGTCAATAGACGTTTTAGCAGATAGGTTATACTCTTCGATTCTCTTGCTGTCAGTCCCGATCAGCAGGCCCCAGAAAGTTACTTTCGGATTGTCCACTATGACCATCCATGCCTTCCGGGGCTGCCTAAATGCATTTTTGAACCCCATGGAAAATCAGTTTTGCCGCAACCGTTCTATGATGCTGGCTTTAGCAATTTGCCGGTACAAAAGTGCTGGTATTGCCACAGTCAGGAGGATAAGAAATGGATAGNNATCACCAGCATAGGCCACATGACAAAGCGATAGGTGAAGAACCAGATCCCGCTGGAAATTCCCCGCACGACCACCACAGAAAACAGAACACCAAGGACAACTGATGTGATGATCGTTCCCACAGCA
>DKXQ01000246.1:0-441 GCA_002493085.1 Lachnoclostridium sp. UBA7122 | reverse complement strand
CACCAGCATGGGCCACATAACAAAGCGATAGGTGAAGAACCAGATCCCGCTGGAAATCCCCTTTACAACTACCACAGAAAACAAAACACCAAGGACAACCGATGTGATGATTGTTCCCACAGCATAATACAACCCCTCAAAGGAGAGCATACGCTTTAGCTGCTTCCCGGTCATGCCGATGCTTTGCAGCATGGCGAACTCCTTTTTGCGGGTGATAACGCTCGTCAAAACGGAGTTGACAAAATTTGCGATACCGATAATGCCGATGATGATGCTCAACGCTCCGCCAATGGTGATGATCAGGGAGGTCAGGTCATCAAAGGAGCTGACATAGGTTGCTTTGGATTCAAAATCCATGCCCGGCTCCACGCTGTCGATATAGTCATTCAAAAACTCTGTCATTTGAGCTTCAGTTCCCTCTTTCACATCAAAGGGGAAATT
>DKXQ01000124.1 GCA_002493085.1 Lachnoclostridium sp. UBA7122 | reverse complement strand
GGAACCGGCATTTTGGGGTCTTTTGATTTTTTATTGAATGAGGCTTGTAAACAGGCCTCTTTTTTGGTATAATTATAAACTGTTGCAGCGTTTAGCTTCATAATACAACAAAGGAGGCATCAAGATGGCACAAAGAGGCAATTTAATGACATTCCGTCCTGACATTAAAGTAGTAGATGCAACTATAAGGGATGGAGGCCTTGTAAATGATTTTTATTTTTCAGATGAGTTTGTAAAGAATTTATATAGAACAAATGTTAAAGCTGGTGTTGACTATATGGAATTTGGCTACCGGGCAGATAAGGAAATGTTTGATATAGACAGTTTTGGAAAGTGGAAGTTTTCATCAGATGAGGATATACGTTCAATTACAGGTGATAATAACACATCACTTAAAATTGCAATTATGGCTGATGTAGGACGCTGTAATTATAAAGAAGATATACATGAACGCAGTGAAAGCCCGGTTGACCTTATACGTGTCGCTACATATGTTAATACTATGCCAGCTGCACTTGACATGATAGAGGATGCACATAAAAAGGGCTATGAAACAACATGTAATATAATGGCAATATCCAATGCCAAGGAGTCTGATATTTCTGCTGCACTTGAGATGCTTGGCAGCAGCCCGGCAGATGGCATATATATTGTAGACAGCTATGGCTCCATTTTCCCTGAACAAATCAGGAAAATAGCAGAGCAGTATATGGAAGCTGCAGATAAAAGCGGCAAATTTATAGGAATACATGCCCATAATAACCAGCAGCTTGCATTTGCTAATACAATTGAATCATGTGCACAGGGTGTATCTTACCTCGATGCAACTATGAGCGGAATGGGCCGTGGGGCGGGAAACTGTCCTATGGAACTTTTGCTTGGTTTTCTGAAAAATCCACAGTATAAGCTGTTTCCTGTAATACAGTTTATTGAGAATTATGTTGTTCCTTTAAAAGAGACTGGAATGGAATGGGGATTTGACATACCATATCTTCTGACAGGACACTTAAACCAGCACCCAAGGGCTGCTATAGCTGCTATGAAAGAGGGGCGCAAAGATTATTCAGGATTTTATAAAGAAATAGTTGACAAAGACTGACATAGATACACACCCTGCAAATTTTGCAGGGTTGTTCTCTTCTAAGAAAGGCGCTTGTTATTTATGGGAAAATATGAAAGCCCTATAGGGGTATTTGATTCCGGGGTTGGAGGCATAAGTGTTTTAAGAGAGCTTGTAAAGCAGATGCCACACGAAGATTATATTTACCTTGGTGACTCTGTACATGCGCCATATGGTACAAAGACACTTAATGAAGTGAGGGAACTTACATTAAATAATGTGCGCTTTCTTTTGGAAAATGGCGCAAAGTCAATAGTAATTGCCTGTAATACTGCTACAAGTGCTGCTGTTGCAATGCTTAGGCAGATGTACCCGGATATTCCATTAGTAGGAATAGAGCCAGCTATTAAGCCAGCAGTCTTGTATAAAAAGAACTCATGTATCGTTGTTATGGCAACACCTATGACACTTAAACAGGCAAAGTTCCAGAAACTTATGCATATATATGAAGATATGGCAGATATAATACCACTTCCATGCCCTGGGCTTATGGAATTTGTTGAACGTGGCATCCTTAACGGAAAAGAACTTGAAAAATACCTTACAGAGCTTTTCTGGTCCACCAGCCATAAAAAAATTGATTCAATCGTGCTTGGCTGTACGCATTATCCATTTGTAAAGCCTGCAATACAGAAAGTAGTGGGAAGTACAGTCACAATATTTGATGGAGGAAATGGGACAGCACGTGAAATGAAGCGCAGGCTGGCAGAGACAGACCTGTTAAATAAATGCAGCCAGACTGGAAAGACAAGATTTATTAACAGCCGGAACACAGAAGAGGAGCTTAAACTCTGTGAGTACTTACTCCAATATGAAAGCAGGTAATGTTATGATACAGGAAAGTAAAATTTTTTATAAAAAGACATTAACCCTTGTTATTCCTATGGCATTACAAAATCTTATAAATGTTGGGATATCTTCCATTGATGTTATTATGCTTGGCAAGGTAGGCGAAAAGGTGCTTTCAGGTGCTTCGCTTGGCGCACAGGTACAGTTTATAATGGGACTTTTGCTATTCGGGGTTACTTCAGGTGCGTCTGTGCTTATGGCGCAGTACTGGGGCAAAAGGGATATGCGTTCAATAGAAACTGTATTTGCGATAGCAGTAAAAATGGCATTTGCAGCAGGAGTTTTATTTACAGCCGCAGCATTTACAGTACCACATGTACTGATGTCCCTTTTTACAAATGACAGTGCAGTCAGGGCAAACGGTGTAATATACCTGCGTATTGTCTGCTTTTCATACATACCTAATGCCCTTACTATGGTTTATCTTAACTCTATGAGAAGCATGGAAAAAGTTGTTATAGGTTCAGTAACATATTTTTCATCATTAGTTACCAATGTAGTTGTTAATTCACTTCTTATCTTTGGGTATTTTGGACTGCCAAAACTTGGGATAATGGGTGCTGCGGCTGGTACTGTGGCTGCAAGGCTTGTAGAATTTATTATTGTTGTAATATATGACAGAAAGATTAATGATGTATTCAGGTTCCGCTTTTCACATCTTGGAATTAAAAATAAAGGACTAGAGCGGGATTTCTTTAAGATATCATCTCCTGTAATTGCCAATGAACTTATGTGGGGACTTGGGCTTTCAACTATAGCAGCAATACTTGGCCACCTTGGAAGTGCTGCAACTGCTGCCAATTCAGTTGCACAGGTGTGCAGAAACCTTGCAACTGTAGTTGCATTTGGTGTTGCAAGTGCTGCAGCTGTAATGATTGGTAAAGTTATTGGTGAGGGCAATAAAGAGCTTGCAAGGGAATATGGAGGACGCTTTATAAAAATTACTATAGCAACTGGAATTGCAGGAAGCATAGTTATATTGTGTGTCAGGCCCGTTGTGCTTTCAGTGCTTTCACTATCAGATGATGCAAGAAAACTCCTGTCAGTAATGCTCTTTATAATGGCATACTATGTAATTGCACAGGCATATAATACAACCTTAATTGTAGGCATATTCAGGGGCGGCGGGGACACTAAATTTGGCTTTTTCCTTGATATGGCATTTATGTGGGGAGTATCAATACTTCTAGGGTTTATAGCAGCATTTGTGCTTGAGCTGCCAGCAGTTATTATCGCATTTATCCTCTATTGTGATGAAGTGATAAAGATACCTGCTTCAACATGGAGGTATAAGTCTTATAAATGGCTTAATGATGTAACAAGAGATGGATAACTATATTTATCGGAGGCTTGGTTATGAAAATATCAACTAAAGGACGGTATGCAGTAAGAGTTATGATTGATCTTTCTGAACATAATTCAGGAGAATATATACCACTGATGGATATTGCAAAAAGACAGGATATTTCTGAGAAGTATCTTGAATCAATAGTTTCTGTACTTAGTAAGAATGACTATCTTGTATCAATGCGGGGCAAGGGAGGCGGATACAAACTTGCAAGACAGCCAGAAGAATATACAGTAGGAGAGATATTGAGGCTTACTGAAGGTTCATTTGCACCAGTGGCGTGTCTTGAAAAGAAACCTAACAGATGTGAAAAAGCACCACAGTGCAAAACACTTAAGATGTGGGAAGAATTTGAAAAGATTATTAATGAGTATTTTGATGGAATAACTATTGCAGATTTACTGCCTGACAGACAGCCTATAGACAATTATGTCATATAGGGCAGTGTCTGCCACTGTAAACTGTGCTGTTAATTTGCTGGAACAGAATGGAGTGTATAATTGATGATCCGTATGCGGCGGTTACGTGCTAACAGTAGTATAAGAAGTCTTGTAAGAGAGACTGTTGTAACAAAGGATGACCTGGTTTACCCTGTTTTTATTAAGGAAGGTATAAATATAAAAGAGCCTGTAGGTTCTATGCCAGGCATTTACCAGTATTCACCAGACAGGTTTGAAGAAGAACTTGAAAGGATAATAAGTGCAGGCATAAAGGCGGTACTTGTGTTCGGGATACCTGTGCACAAGGATGAACTTGGAAGTGAGGCTTATAATGACAATGGTGCAGCACAGAATGTAATAAGAACTATTAAACAGAAAGCTCCAGATATTGTTGCCATAGCTGATGTGTGTCTTTGTGAATATACATCACATGGGCACTGTGGCATAGTATGCGGAAATGAAATACTAAATGATGAAACACTTGAACCGCTTGCAAAGATGTCCGTCAGCCTTGCAAAAGCAGGAGCTGATATAATTGCGCCTTCTGATATGATGGATGGGCGTGTAGGATATATACGCAATGCGCTGGATGCCAATGGATTTAAGAATACAATTATTATGGCTTACAGTGCTAAATTTGCATCGGCATATTATGCACCTTTCCGTGATGCAGCAGAATCTGCACCTTCATTTGGAGACAGGAAAACATACCAGATGGACCCGGCTAATGGGCGTGAAGCTGTACGTGAATGTGAAAATGATATTGCAGAAGGGGCAGATATTATAATGGTTAAACCTGCTCTTGCATATCTTGATGTAATTAAAGATGTATCATATACTGCCCGGTGCCCTATAGCAGCTTATAATGTAAGCGGTGAATATGCAATGGTTAAAGCTGCTGCAATTAATGGGTGGATTGATGAAAAAAAAGCTGTAATGGAAAATATGACTGCAATTAAAAGGGCAGGTGCAAAAATAATAATAACATACCATGCACTTGATATTGCACGCTGGCTTAAAGAGTTTTAGTATTTGTCATGGCAATTTTAAAGTGGTTTTACTGGTCTATCTGCAAAACCACTTTGAAGTTACAACACATTAAAAAACCTATATCAGATGTTTACATCTACTTTTGAACCTTTAATATCTTCTTCCAATAGTTTTAATTCTTCCAGAATTTTTGCAAGTTCCCTGTCTATCTTTTCTTCAGATGGAGTACTGTCTGGATTTCCAGAGACAATATTCTGTACATCTGCTGTATCACGTGTAACTACAGGGGATGTAACAGGCTCATCCTGCTGGCTGGCGCTTGCTGTCTGTTCTGAATTCTTTTTAGCTTCTTCAATCTGTTTTTCAAGTTCAAGCTGCTCTTTTTTGCGTTCTGCTTTTTTCTCGTCTTCTTCTTTCTGTTTTTCCGCTTTTTCTTCTGCTTTTTCCTGTACTTCTTCCATCTTTTCATCAATATGGTCTCTAGCTTCGTCGTAAAGGCTGCCAATAAGTTCCTTATTAGCTTGTTCCATAATTTCATCAGCCTGTTTGGAAGAATCCACCATCTCATGATGCTTCAGGCGTTCAATTCCAATATCAGCAATAGCACCTGAGATTGCTTTAGATGCTGTTTCTTTTTGCGCAGCACGCTGCCTGTAGATATCTTCACGTCCATCCAGTTCCAGCATATCTTTCTGGTAGTCAGTAAGTCCGTTTTCATGCAGTGCTGCAAGTTTTTCTTTTTCACTATCAGTAAGCTCTATACCTGACAGCGGGTTGCTGGCATCCCGTTCTTTTCTCAGAAGTTCCAGGTCTTTGTGTTCTTTGGAATTTTCTGTTATATTATAATCCTCCATAAGCTGTGTGCGCTGTTCCTGCACTTCTTTGACAACTTTTTTATCTTCAAGTGCCTCTTTTTTTAACTGTTCCTGCTGTGCACGTAATCCGTCCACGCTGCTGTCTATCTTCTGGTCTGATGCAAAAGTATCAGTAAGAATTTTCATAGCACGTTTCTGCGCAAGTTTACGTTTAATTTCAATCGTATTTTCCTGCATATTAAAATTGCCAGCAAAAATATTTCCTTCGGTATTCTTTGTCTTCTGGCTGTTTCTAGCTGCATTTTCATTGGTGACAAATAAACTGTTATTATTAGCTGAAAAAACTGATATTGCCATAACATTACCCCCTTCTGTACTTTTTATAGCATTATTACATATGTTATATCGGCAATAATACGTTATATATTAAATACAGATTCAGGCCAAAACATTATCTAACGTTTCAAACAAATTTTTTACGTCAATTGGTTTTGCTACATGGCCATTCATGCCACTGTTTAAAGCATTTTGCCTGTCCTCTTCAAAAGCATTGGCAGTCATCGCTATAACAGGTATTGATGCTAATTCTTTATCTTCAAACTTGCGGATAAGCTTTGTTGCTTCATAGCCGTTCATAACTGGCATCTGTACATCCATAAGTACTAGCCGGTAATAACCTGGCCCGGCTTTTTCAAGCATATTTACAGCAATCTGTCCATTATCTGCAACTTCTGTATTAAAGCCTGCTTCCTGCAGAATTGCCACAGCAATTTCCTGGTTCAGTTCATTATCTTCTACAAGCAGGATACGGCCTGTATGAAGCTGCTTTTTGTCCTGTCTGGTTTCATTTCTATTTTCTTTACCTGTGCTGGCAATATTATTAAGGCATTGTATAAGCTCCGATAAAAACAAAGGTTTGCTGCATAATGAAGTGACACCAGCCTCCCTGGCCATGGTTTCAGTTTCTGGCAAGTCATATGTAGTAAGGATAATGACAGGGACACTTCCTGCTTCCTGCCTGAGCTGGCGTGCAATTTCAAGACCACTCATGTCATGCAGCTGCCAGTCGATAATATATATACTATAGCAGTCCCCACGCATATATGCCTGGTGGGTACGCAGTACTGCCTCCTTTCCTGATAGCGCCAGTTCAGGCCTCATGCCAAGATGTTCAAGCATATATGATATATTGCCACAAGCTTCAAAATCACTATTGGCTACAAGCACTTTACAGTTTTTAAACTCTGGTAAATCCTGTGCTTTTTTATCCTGTACGCCCAGACGGAATGTAAAAGCAAGTGTAAACTCTGTGCCTGTGCCCTGTTCACTTTTGACTCCTATATATCCATTCATCATATCCACAATATTTTTTGTAATTGCCATGCCCAGGCCAGTACCCTGGATTCCGCTCATTGTAGTATTCTTTTCTCTTTCAAAAGGCTCAAAAATACGTGATACAAATTCACCACTCATGCCTATGCCAGTATCTTTAACCAAAAATTCATAATTAGCATATCCTGCTGGTGCATTGTCCTTTTCTGTAATCCGCATGTTTATCGTGCCACCTGGAAGTGTATATTTCACAGCATTGCCTAAAATATTCAGAAGTACCTGTTTTAGACGCAGCTTATCACAGTAAATATCTTCATTTATAATATTCACAGCATCAATATACAGTTTTAGATTTTTAGTATTAATATCTGTCTGCAGGATACTCCAGAGTTCATGCAGTATATCAGGCAGCTTGTACAGTTTTTCATCCAGATGCATCTTTCCGCTTTCAATACGGCTCATATCCAGTACATCATTAATCAGGCTAAGCAGATGGTTTCCTGATGCCATGATTTTTTTAAGGTATTTTTCAATTTGTTCTGTATTATCAATGTGGGTAATTGCAAGAGACGTAAATCCGACAATAGCATTCATCGGAGTCCGTATATCATGTGACATATGTGAAAGAAATACACTTTTTGCCTTGCTTGCCTGGTTTGCCTGTAAAAGTGCATCCTCAAGTACATGTTTTTGCTTCATCTCATTCCGGGTTTCTCCATCTACACTGTGAAATCCCATAACAACTCCATGATTTACGTCCCATTCGCCAGTACGTACTACCTTTATCTGAAAATATTTTATAATTCCGTCCTCATAAATACGGAAATTTATATGATGTATTTTCTTTTCAGACATCTCCTTTTTAAGCGTATCTATAGATAATGCCTGGTATAGCATTGCCTGGTCGTCTTCATGTACAAACTTTTTTATGTAAACCTCCATACTTTCTTCCAGTGATATTTTACTGCTGAAAACAGAATTAAATATAATATCGCTGCCACTGCCGCTTTGAAACTGGAATCCCATACCAGTATCAAGGTCGAAGAAGCAGACAAGGCTGAAATCAATACTCAGTGCCTGTAAAAGTTCATTCTGGAGTCTTTCTTTTTTGTCTTCCTGTATCTTCTGGTCAGTCCAGTCCAGAAGAAAGCGCTGGCAGAGCAGTTCCCCATTTTCCCTTAAAAGTTTGATATTGCCCATTACATACAATATTTCACCGGTTTTATGCTGTACACGGTACATTGTCCTGATACTGTCATTTTCTTTTTGCAATTTTAAAATACATTCCCGGAGTTTAGGCTTATCTTCATCTAAAACAGAAGCAGCAATCATATCAAAGCCATCTGCCACAAGTTCATCCTGGGAAGCATATCCCAGAATTTTAAGCGCAGCCCTGTTGATACTGAGAATTTTTCCATCTAATGTATGACGCATAACTCCACAGTCCAGAGTGGTAAAAATTTTTTCCAGTATCTGGTTTTTTTCCGATGTCTCCTTTTCACTAATGCCAGGTTCTGGAAAGCTGCCTGTCTGTAAGAAATCATTGTACATCTTATAATCCTGCTGCCATTTCAGAAAGCGGAAATGGGTCTCCTCATCTGACATTGGCAATGTCCATATATCATCAATCTCTGGCAGTTTATCTGCTATAAGCGGAAATTGTTTTTTTTCTATAAGCACAATAAGCCTGGTTTTTTTACGTCTGCCAGAGAGCAGCGTTTCCAATGTCCCATTTACATCCATATCCTGAAAACATGCCAGTATAACATCAGCCTTAGAAGCCAGCATTTTGTCAGGCATACTGCTTTCAGAGAATTCATGTGTAAAATGTTTGAGCGGGGACATTTCTTTTATAATACTGAATACCCTGCACTGTTGGCCTGCAAAATAAAACTGAATATGGCAATGATGCATTTTTATTTCCTCCATTACTGCAAACTTTCATACTATATATACCGGTATTCTAACAAGAATGGGAGATTGTGTCAATATATGGACTCTGGCATGGCAATTTCAAAGTTCTTACAACGGCCAGCCCGCTCCCTCTTCAATGGGAACACGCAGTGGTGCATAAAGCCTCAAAATAC
>DKXQ01000248.1 GCA_002493085.1 Lachnoclostridium sp. UBA7122 | reverse complement strand
AACTTTTTATGCGGTTATCCTGAATGTCAATATAAAAATATTGTATCTAACCGAAAAAAATGTTATACTTATTAAGTAAATCCCTAAACTGTTAACTGTAAAAATTAAATCCCCTTTTTATAAAAAATATAAAATATTTTAGAAAGGATTATAAAATATGGATATATCTAAGGAAAAATTAGATAATTATATTAAAAACCAGCATACTCCTATATGCTCATTTTGCGGAAACAATACATGGAATATTTCTTCCAAAATTTTTGAATTATTAGAATTTGATGCAAATGGATTACAATTAGGAGGTCCTGTTTATCCCGTCGTTCCAATCACATGTAATAATTGCGGAAATACTTTGTTTATTAATGCATTAGTTGCAGGACTTCTTGAACAGAAGTTTCCCAATAATGGGGGGATATAAATATGTTTAATAATTCAGATGATAATTCTTCTTCAAATGGTGGATTATTTAGCGAAAATTCAAATGAATTTACTACTACATATACAATAGAACGAACAGCAAACCATACTGAAATTTCTATTATGAAAACCCAATGGAAAAACATATGTAAAAAGGTTAATTCTATTAAATTCAAAAAGTTTACTCTTAATATGCAAGAAATAGTAATAGGTGCTGCTATTCCTTATATAATAGATGTGGTTTCAGATTATTGTAACCAAAAAGAACCTAACTATTTTCCAATTTTTGTTTGCTTTATTTTATTATTAGTTTCTTTTATTGTTACAAAAGCTTTCCCATTTTGCAATGATAATTCCAAAGAAAATGAAATTTATCTAAATGATATTAAAGGTATTATAGAAGAAATTGATAATATGGAGCAAAATATTTAAAATACACTATTGAATTTGTAAATTATTATGATTCATACATATATCTGCATATATGTATTTTTTCCACAAAAACCATATTCCACTATGATAACAGGAATGTAGATACTAACACTGACCTGCTACTGAAACCACTGGACTGTGCTGTAATCGAAAAAATATATTCCATAACAAATGACCAAGACTAACATAGACCCTGCAAAAGGGTCTATGTTTTTCATGAAGCTGCAATATCCACCATCTTGCATCACATAATACAAGAATACATTCCACGGTTATGCATGCCAGATAGTTTATTTATACCCTTCCTATATTGGTATACCACCTGCTTCCGATATTTCCTTATATGTATAAACATTTTATATAGCATCTATTCCCCCTAGTAGCCTTCTTGCCCTTTCCTCTGGCTTCAATGAAAAATCATCCAGTATTTCCCATGTCACCCTGTAATCATCTTTCTTTAACTCATCAGCAACATTTCGTTCTATTACATTAAAAATGCGGCTGATTGTTCCAAAATTCCCTTCATGGAAACCTAAAAGCATTGCATCTCCAAATAATGCCTTATTAATTGTTATATATGCATCATAAACATAAACAAGGTCAGCCATATCCTTTACACTTATCATATATTCCTCCTCCTTTCATACTGTGTGCTTTTTTATTTCCCTTATACATTAACACAAAAAAGCTATAAGAAAATCTGGCGGAAATACATACCACATGTTACAAATGCAATAATTTGGACATACATAAATTTTCATACAGAAAAATAATTCATATTTTAAATGAAACAATTAATAAGAGGAGGATTTTTGTTATTTGCAGCCATTTTACTGATACAAAAGCTTCCCCAAATAAAGAAAGGCAGGTACAGAGAATGAATATAACAAAGGAAAATACTGTTTACTGTGATGCACTAAAAATTGAACTTGCAACAACTGATACCAGTACAGGTTATAAACCAAGCGATTGTATGTACATGAAACCAGTTGCGGCATATCTGTTGGCCATCATTAAATCACCTGATATCAAAATTCAAAATGACATTGGAAAAATATTAAAGGGGCATAACATTTTTGATTACACTTACTTTGACAAACAATTAGATACTGACCACTTGTACAAAGCAATTGCATATACAAGCTTATATAAAGCAAGTGGTTTTGAGGATAACTGTATAAAAGCAGATGATGTCACAATTACCATAGTCAGCAGGGACATTCCACAGCAACTTTTCGATAACCTGAATGAATTAGGCATAACACCTGAAAAAACAGGAAAAGGCATATACCAAATCAAAAATATGATGCCATTTAATATCCAGGTCATTGTCCGTCCTGAAATGGGAGAACCTGAACAGGATTGGTTAAAATCATTAATTAATTATATACAAGATGATTTTCTCCCCAGACTCATGTTGCTTGGCCTTGATAAGTGTTCTAAAATGTTCATTTAATTACTATAAAAAAGATGAGATTTTCCATGCAGACCTCAT
Organism: Lachnoclostridium sp. UBA7122; assembly: GCA_002493085.1. Classification (GTDB taxonomy): domain Bacteria; phylum Bacillota; class Clostridia; order Lachnospirales; family Lachnospiraceae; genus Butyribacter. Next base: position 1,208 of record DKXQ01000248.1, on the reverse strand, counting down.
CTTTTTTTAAGATAAAAAATTAAAGAAATCTATACTTATATTCTTATCTTCCAGTAAATACGATAACACTCCTACATGATGATATGTTTGTATGTCTACATGAAATCAAAGATTTTCCATTATTTTTACCAACATTAACAAATTACATTCTTTCCCCTGCCTGTTACCTGTCATTTGCATCCCTTGCTTTTATTGCTTCAAAGATTGCCTGTTCTACACCTGCCAGCTTATGCTTCTTAAGATATTCATACATGGCAGCATTGCATATATCTTCCATAGTCTTTCCCGATGCAACTGCATATGCCCTCCACATACTTATATCTTTAATAAGTGCCCTGAATGAAAACACCTGCTTCTTTTGTATCTTATCTGGCTCATTTCCAGCTTTTTTTCTCATTGCTGTATTTTTCACCTTTTGTTGTCCCTTTGCTGTCTGAGGCTTTCTAACTGCTTTCTGGGTATTTTGGAGTTCATTTCCCACATTTTCCTTCTTTTCTGTTTTTTGTGTTGTCTTTTCTTTTTGCATTTGGTTTTCTGCTTCCTCTATACCTTTCATTAATTTCATATTCACCCCACCCATAATCATACACCTGTCCTTTCCAGAAATTCGTCAATAAATCCTCTGTAATCTTCAGTTACTTTTGCATTTACAGCATATGAAAATAAATCTTCTCTTGCAATCTGGCTTTCCTGCAATACAACTGCCTGTCTGATTCTGCTTTCAAAAACTTTTGTGCCCAATAACTTAGCAGCAGAATTCAAAGAATTTTCCAACAGCTTTGATACATTGGTTCTGTTGTTATACCGTGTCAGCAGGATACCAGCAACAGGCAGCTCTTTCTCTGTCTCATCTGCAACATCATCCAATGTTTCTTTTAACAGCCTTACACCCTTGAGTGAAAAAGAATCTGCAGACATGGGAACAACCATATAATCACTGGCAATGAAGGCATTTAATGACAGTACCCCAAGATTAGGTGGTGTATCAATGATCACAAAGTCATATTCTGTATTAATGCTTTTAATTGCTTTCTTGAGCATTTTCAATCTTCCTGCTTTCGCAAACTGAAGATCTTCATTACATAATTCAAAATCTCCAATTATTAAATCCAGGTTATCTTTCACTGCCACTTTGACATCATCAACAGCTTTCCCATTACTATAAACATGATATAAGCTTAGTTTGCACCACTTTACAATTTTTGGGT
>DKXQ01000106.1:16564-16730 GCA_002493085.1 Lachnoclostridium sp. UBA7122 | reverse complement strand
ATAACTAAAATAATTTTAAACAAGTAAAATTTCCTAGAAAATGAAGAGTTACGCTATCGGAGTTTACAAAGTTCTTGACATTAGTATAAATTTATATTAATATAATTTTATATTATAAGGAGGAATACGAAAAATGTCTTTAGCTTTTGGAATTTTAGGATTTTTA
>DKXQ01000106.1:16287-16424 GCA_002493085.1 Lachnoclostridium sp. UBA7122 | reverse complement strand
GGAGTTTTTGAATTGGCTTTCCCAAGGAGGGGGAGAAGATGCCACACATTTTAAAAGTGTTTTTATGATGAAAGTCTTTTTTGGCGGGAACATGTCTCCCTCCCAAAGCATCAATATGTTAAGAAAATTTAAAACAG
>DKXQ01000106.1:0-16278 GCA_002493085.1 Lachnoclostridium sp. UBA7122 | reverse complement strand
GCTTTTGGAATTTTAGGATTTTTAAATTATGAGCCTATGAGTGGGTACGATATAGCAAAAGCATTTGAATCTTCTTTACAGTTTTTTTGGCACGCCCAAAACAGCCACATTTACCTGGAATTGAAGAAACTGGAAAAAAAGGGATATATTTGTGGTAAAACAGTTATACAATCAGACCGCCCGAATAAAAAAATATTTTCTATTACTGAAACAGGTAAAAAAGAGTTTATGAGCTGGCTTGCTAAAGGAGCTGGTGAAGAATCCACTCATTTTAAAAGTTCTTTTCTTATGAAAGTTTTTTTTGGTGGAAATATGACTCCAATACAAAGTACTGATATGTTAAGAAAATTTAAAACAGACTGTGAAGCATATCTGAAAAAAATGGGGAAAACTCCTGAAAGCATAGAAAAATATGGCTATGATATGGAGCCCTATCAAACAATTTACTGGCAGTTTACTGTTGACTTTGGTTATGGCTTTATCAAACATTGCATAGAATGGGCAGAACTGTGTATTAAAAAACTAGAAAGCATAAATGGGCAGGATTTAAAGGAGGATTAATTGTGTTGCATACAGCTAAGGAAAATGGATTAAATTCTAACCAGTTAAAGTTAATAGCCATTGTAGCAATGACACTGGACCACTTAACATGGACACTGTTTCCCGGATATTCTATGGAATGGTTTGTAATCCTGTTTCACATCATAGGCAGACTTACAGCCCCTGTTATGTGGTTTTTTATCGCAGAAGGATACCATTATACCCATGATATAAAAAAATATGCCACAAGGTTGTTTCTATTAGCGGCAATATCACATTTTGCATACAATTTTTGTTTCGGAATATCTTTTATTCCATTCCAGACAACAGCATTTAATCAAACAGGCGTAGTATGGTCATTGGCATGGGGACTGGTTTTACTGTACATATATGATAAAAAAAGATGGAAATCCTGGCAGAAAATTTTAATTACCATAATTGTCTGCCTGGTTACTTTTCCGTCTGACTGGAGCTGCATTGCTACTTTGGCAATTTTAGCTATTGGCACAAATAGGGGGAATTTTAAAAAGCAAATGACACATATGATGTTTTATACGCTTATGTATGCCGTTGTATATTTTATGTTTATTGACAAAGTATACGCACTTATCCAGCTAGGCACTTGCCTGACAATTCCTCTTTTGTGGTGTTACAACGGGAAACGTGGCTTGTTTAAGGGAGTTGGAAAATTGTTTTATATTTACTATCCGTTACATCTTTTCATATGTGGTATTATACGCATATTATTATGGGGTTCTGCATTTTCTACTGCAACGGCAAATTTTTAAAAATACCCGCTATACCTATTCTTTGTTTTTTACTTATAAATTTAGACATTGGCAACAGAAAGGGTGATATAATATTCTATTTATCTATTTATCAGACCAAACAATATAATAATAATTAGGAGGATTTTAAAATGGAAACAAAATTTGTTAGAATTAATTACAAGAACAACCCTGCTACAACAGCAGAAACTGAGGAACACAGAAAAATTATTGAGGAGCAGGCTGCTAATAACTTTTCATATGTTGGATATTTACCCGTAAAAATGGGATAGAGGTGGGGGACTTCTTGCTGAAAAGGGTTAAAAGAATTTGACAGTAAAAAAGTAGATGGCAGCTATACAATTAATAAAAGCTTTTGGTACGATATGGTTTATTTTTGTATCAGAAGCCTTTTTATTGCCAGTATAAATAATGTATAAATGGATGCTTCTTCTGGGAGGCGGGTATTTTTTTGTACAATTTCTGTATAATTTAACTTAACAATCAATCTGTAGTCATACAAAATTAACAAAAAACTGTAAAGATCATATATAATTATTGTAATTTTAACGGAATAAGAGTAAAATTAATATTAATTAAATTGCCAATCAGTATTTAATTTAATAAATATTTAAGCAAGATAACTGAAAAGGAGGCACAATATGGCAAAAGCAGTAAGACTGTCAGACATCGGAAAGCGCCTTGATGTCAGTGCAGTAACAGTTTCTAAAGCATTATCAGGGCAAAAGGGTGTTAGTGAGGAGATGAGGCAGAAAATTCTCCGGGTTGCGGATGAACTTGGATATTTAAAAAAACAGAGAGAAGAGTATAAAAGAGGGGGATATAACATTGGTGTAATTGTTGCTGAAAGATATCTTTATGAAGGGGAAAGTTTTTACTGGAAGCTCTACCAGGAATTGTCACAGATAGCTATAGCACGTGATTGTTATATGATTCTTGAGGTAGTAAATTATAATTATGAACAATCCTGTACAATGCCTAAAATTATTATAGAAAGAAAAGTAGACGGAGTTATTATTGTTGGCACGTTCAGTCCTTTTTATTCAGGCTATCTTGCTGATAATATACAAGTACCATTTTTATATCTTGATACTGCAGGTGCTACAGATACATGTGATTCTGTTGTATCAAATAATATGATGGGCGGATACCGCATGACTAATTACCTGTTTAAAATGGGGCATAGTAAAATCGGGTTTGTAGGTACAAGGCTTACAACTACAAGTATTGATGAGCGTTTTATGGGATATTTAAAATCCCTTATGGAGCATGGCATTTCCCTTAAGGAAGAGTGGCTTATTGATGACCGGGACCGTGAATCTGGCAATACTATTATAAAGGATAAATTTATACTGCCAGACGAAATGCCTACGGCATTTTTTTGCAACTGTGACCTTTCAGCATGTGTGCTTGTACGCAAACTTGCTGATGCCGGATACAGGGTTCCTACGGATATATCAATAGTGGGCTTTGATAATTATGTAAATAAAATTGATAATTTTGTATCAGAACTGGTCAACGAAACAGGACTTACTACATATGAGATAAATATGAAAGAGATGGCAAAGCGGACAGTCCATATCATGCTTCACAAGCTTGAAAATATAAATTATACAACAGGAATGTTTGTACTGCCAGGAAGGCTTATTGAACGTGGCAGTGTAAAAAGGATAGGAGAAGAGATTCCATTTATATAAAGATATGGCGGTGAATTATAATAGTGGTGATGCAGAGGACAGAATAAGAACCTCCACAAGCGGAAGCTATGGAGGTTCTTATTCTGTCTTTCATTATAAAAATAATTAGCCGTTACTATTCACGGTCTATGCCGTTCATAGTAACAATTAGCCTAATATTAGTTCTAAAAAATAAAGCTTGTTTAATTGAAATTAATTTACAATAGTACGGTAAAATATGGAAATGCAAACTTATGTTTTGTAAATATTGCATAAAATATATGTCTAAAAATAATGAAATTGCACGAAATTTAGTAAATAAAAAAATAATTATTTACAAATAAAGCTTTGTGATGTAGAATTAAATTAGCTTAAAAAAGCGTAAAAAATATTAAAAAAATCATTAAAAGGAGGCAAAGTTATGAAAAGTAAAAAAGCAAAGAAATTACTTAGTCTGACACTTGCTACAACAATGGTATTGTCCATGACAGGCTGCGGAAACAGTGGCAGCAGTAATGATAGTAGTGGCTCAAGTACAGCATCAGAAGTACCTACTATTGACCAGATTAAATTAGGAGAGGATTACCAGGACCTGAAAGCTGATATCAAGATTCTTACAGACAGGACAGATATTGTTGACACAACTTATAAAGGATATGCTGAGTCCTTTATGAAAGAGTATCCAAACATTAAGGTTACATATGAAGCGATTACTGATTATGCCGAGTCTGTAACACTCCGTCTTACTAATGGCGACTGGGGTGACATCTGCTTTATTCCTGACACTGTTGAAAAGAGTGAGTTTTCAAACTACTTTATTCCATTTGGGGATTATTCAACACTGAATGGCATTTATAACTTTGTTACATCTAAGACTTATGATAACAAAGTTTATGGTATTCCAAACGGTGGTACAGCAGGCGGCATTGCATACAATAAAAAAGTATGGAAAAAAGCAGGAATTAAAGATATGCCTAAGACACCTGATGAATTTATCGAAGACCTTAAGCTTATTGATGAAAAGACAGATGCAATTCCTCTTTACACAAACTTTGCGGCTGGCTGGACAATGGGCGCATGGAATGACTATGTAGGTGTTGCATCAAATGCAGATCCAGACTATAAGAATAATAAGCTGCTTCACCAGAAAGACCCATTTACAAAGAATGATGAAAATAGTGGCCCATATGCTGTATTTTATACACTGTATGAAGCTGTAAAACAGAAACTTGTTGAAGAAGACCCTGCTTCAAGTGACTGGGAATCATCAAAGGCTAAAATCAACAATGGTGAAATTGCAACAATGGTACTTGGTTCATGGTGTGTAAACCAGTTTAAAGATGCTGGTGACCATCCAGATGATATCGGGTATATGCCATTCCCTATCACTGTAAAAGGTACACAGGCAGCAGCATCAGGCGGACAGTATGCATTTGCAATTAATAACAAGGCATCTACTGACAACCAGATAGCAGCGATGGTATATGTAAAGTGGCTTTTAGAAGAATCACCAATCTATGATGATGAAGGAAGCATCCCTGCACTTAAAGGCAAAGAACTTCCAGATTCACTTTCTGAATTTAAAGATACTGAGCTTCTTGAAGACAATGCTCCAGCCCAGGGTGAGGAAAGCTTATATGATGATATCCGCAATACTGCTGAAGTTCTCAGTGGCGACTATCCTGTAGGCGAAGTTCTCGAGGCTGCACTTTATGGCAACAAATCACTTGATGACCTTATGGCTGAATGGAACAAGAAGTGGACAAGTGCACAGGAGTCAAATGGTGCAGAAATCACAGGTTAAGTAATTTTAAGTAATACTTTTTACACAATGCACAGGCAGGCTGGCCATATATGCCTGCCTGTGTGAAAGATAAAGGACTAACGTTTTCCAGCAACAAAATGACTAGACAGGGTTTTAACTTTGAAAGGAGGAAACTATGGGTGGTTCCGTAAATAATGCAGGGCAAAAGACTTTTTTTGAAAAGCTTCAGACCAGAAAAGCACAGAGGTACATTATTATAGTGACATTTATGTTTGTTCCGCTGCTTCTGCTGCTTGTATTTACATATATACCGTTTATCAAAATGGTACAGTTCAGCTTTTATGATATGAAATACATAGGTGCTAAAACTTTTGTCGGTATCAGGAATTATATTGATGTATTTAAGCGTCCAGATATGTTTGGTTCGCTGTTTGTAAGTGTTTATTATATGGGTGGCGCTGTTTTGCAGCTTGCCCTTGCACTGTTCTTTGCGACAATGATGGTATTTAAGGTAAAAGGTGAATCTATTTTTAAAGCAGCAATGTTTTTCCCTTACCTGATTTGTGGTATTGCAGTAGGTTTTATCTTTAAGTTCTTTTATGCGAGAGGATATGTCCTTGATACAATTTTACAGCTATTCGGGATATCTGCTGAAAACTGTCCATTATGGCTGCAGGACCAGAAGATTAACAACTTTTCACTTGCGGCAACTTCTGTATGGAGGTATACAGGGCAGAACATGGTACTCTTCCTTGGCGCTATGATGTCAGTAGATACAGACCTCTATGAAGCAGCTTCACTTGACGGGGCTAATAAATGGCACCAGTTCCGTTATATTATTATGCCAAGTATTAAGTCAATTATAGTTCTTAACCTTGTACTTTCCATAAGTGGCTCATTGAGTGCTTTCGAGCCGCCATACGTTATTACAAACGGCCAGATGGGCACTGGTACTTACTTTGTAATTATGAACAGGATTGCACATGAAAACCAGAGAGTAGGCCTTGCCTGTGCAATGGCTGTAGTCCTTCTTGTAATTATTATAATATGTACAGTAGCACAGCAGCTCTTCTTTAAGTATGTCTTTAATGATGGTTCAGAGGATGAATCAAAGGCAGCAGTACAGGCTAAGAAGAAAGCAGCTAAGGCAGCTAAAAAAGGAGGGGCATGACTATGAGTGATATTAATGATAAAAAAAGTATAGGTTCAGTTATATTTGGCATAGTAAAGTATGTTTCACTTATAATGGCATCACTTATTGCAGTTATTCCTGTAGTAGTTTGTGTACTTACAGCTTTTAAGACAAATGAAGAATACCAGGCAACTTCAGTTCTGTCTCTGCCAGCAAGCTTCCTTAATTTTGAAAACTTTGGCATTGCAATTGAAAAAGCAAATATGCTAAGGTGTTTCTTAAACACAGGAATTGTACTTATAGTTGTATTAACTGTTTCAGTATTGACAGGCTCCATGCTTGCATATGTACTTAACCGTTTTAAATTTCCAGGAAGCAGTTTAATAAACAGCCTTTTCCTGTTTGCATCACTTTTGCCAGGTATCGCAATGCAGGTAACAATTTACCAGATTATGTACCAGCTTGGTTTTATAAACCACCTGTATGGATATATAATCGTGCTTTCAGGAACTGATATTATCTCAATTTACATATTCCTTCAGTTTTTTGAGAATCTTCCGATTTCGCTTGATGAATCAGCGATTATGGATGGATGCACATACTTTGGTGTATTCTTTAAGATTTTGTTCCCACTTTTAAAACCAGCAATTGTTACATCTCTTGTGTTAAAGGGTGTAAGTGTTTACAACGAATACTATGCATCAAACCTTTATCTTACACTGCCAGAGTTAAAAACTATTTCCACGGCACTATATACATTTACAGGGCCTTACGGAAACCAGTACAACTATATCTGTTCAGGAGTTATTATAACAATTATACCAATTCTGGTATTCTTCCTTGTATTCCAGAAACAGGTATACAGTGGCATGGCTTCAGGTGCTGTTAAAGGTTAATTGTTGTTATGGGGGTTTATAAATATTATAAAATTAAATAGCTAAATCAGAAAGGAATGGCACAATACGTTATGTTACCACTATAACTGTATTGTGCCATATGGTGAACTTAATGAGTAATGTTAAAATTATCGGGCCAGCAGTTCCAAATGTTCCATGGCAGGAGCCACCAGCAGATATAAGTGGCGCACCTGTATGGCGCTATAATGAAAATCCAATTATAGGAAGAAATCCAGTAAAAGAGGTCGCACGTATATTTAACAGTGCAGTTATGCCTTATGAAGATGGCTTTATAGGCGTCTTCCGTGCAGAACAGACTAACGGCATACCATTTATATACCTTGGAAGAAGCAAGGATGCAATACACTGGGAATTTGAGGAAGAAAAGATACAGTTTATAGATGAAGATGGCAATCCTTTTATGCCTGTATACGCATATGACCCACGTCTTGTAAAAGTTGAGGATACATACTATATTATCTGGTGCCAGGATTTTTATGGCGCATCTATAGGAATGGCAAAGACAGATGACTTTAAAAAGTTTGTAAGGATTGAAAACCCATTTCTTCCATTTAACAGAAATGCAGTTTTATTTCCAAGAAAAATTAATGGCAACTTTATGATGCTTTCACGTCCAAGTGACAGTGGCCATACACCATTTGGCGATATATTTATTTCTGAAAGCCCTGATATGGTTTACTGGGGCAAACACCGCCACGTTATGGGCAAAAGCAGCGAGTGGTGGGAGATGTTAAAAATTGGCGGAGGTGCAGCACCTATTGAGACAACAGAAGGCTGGCTTCTTTTCTATCATGGTGTTACGGGCACATGTAATGGCTATGTATACAGCATAGGCGGTGCAATACTTGATATAGACAATCCATCTATTGTAAAATACCGCTGTGAGAATTTTCTGCTTACACCACAGGAGTGGTATGAAGAGCGTGGTTTTGTCCCAAATGTAACTTTCCCATGTGCAACAATACATGATTCAGAGAGCGGCAGGATTGCAATTTACTATGGTGCTGCTGATACATATGTAGGACTTGCATTTACGACTGTAGAAGATATCGTGGCTTATATTAAAGATAACAGTGTAACCAGGGAATCTGATACAGAGATTGGGAAAAGGTAGAAACTATGTATGCATTTGTAAATGAGATAGAAAAACATCTTAGAGAAAAGATGGTTCCTTTCTGGGAAGACCTTAGGGATAATGAATATGGCGGGTATTACGGCTATAAAGGTTATGACCTTAAGACAGATAAACAGTATGAAAAAGGATGTATATTAAATAGCAGGATTTTGTGGTTCTTTTCAAATGCATATATGCTTTTAGGGGAGGAACACCTTAAAGAAGCTGCAGGCCATGCTTATAAGTTTATGATAAAACACTGCATGGATAAGGAGTATGGTGGTGTATTCTGGTCAGTAACATATGATGGCAGGATAAAAGATGATATAAAACACACTTATAACCAGGCATTTGCAATTTATGCGCTTTCATCATACTATGATGCAGTAAAAGATGAAAATGCCTTAAAAACTGCAAAAGAACTGTTTAATCTAATAGAAGAAAAGTGTACAGATGAAAAGGGATACCTTGAAGCATTCAGCAGGACTTTTGAGCCTGCTGGCAATGATAAGCTTTCTGAAAACGGGGTAATGGCAGATAAGACTATGAATACGCTTTTACATATATTTGAAGCTTATACAGAACTTTACAGAGTGGACCATGATGAAAAAGTAGCGGCAAGGCTGCGCTTTATACTTGATGTTTTTAAAAATAAAATATTTAATACAGACCTTGGAAGACAGGAAGTTTTTTTTGACAAAGATTACAACACTCTTATAGACCTGTATTCATATGGACATGATATTGAAACAGCATGGCTTATAGACAGAGGGCTTTTTGTATTAGGTGATGAAAAGTACAGTACAATGCTTGCACCTGTTACAAAAACACTGGCACAAAATATTTATAAATATGCCTTTGTAAATAATTCTGTACTGACAGAAGCAGAAAATGGCGTTAATGATGTTGTAAGAGTCTGGTGGGTACAGGCTGAAAGCATTGTTGGATTTATCAATGAAGGGCAGAAATCTCCAGAAGAAACAAAATATTTTGAAGCAGCAGCGCAAATCTGGGAATATATTAAAACATATTTTATTGATAAAAGAGAGGGCTCTGAGTGGTTCTGGTCTGTCAATGAAGATGGAAGCCCTGTACAAAAGCCTATAGTTGAGCCGTGGAAATGCCCATACCACAATGGGCGCATGTGTATAGAAGTAGTTAGGAGGATGAAGCAGTGATTCATAAAAGTTATTATATAGAAAAGGATAAATATGAAAAGCTGGTTGCAAGGAAAAACCAGAAAAGCAGCTTTTACAATGGGATAATTGACAGATATGAATATCCTGTCCTTACAAGGGAACATGCACCAGTACACTGGAAGTATGACCTTAATGCAGAAACCAATCCATATTTTATGGAGAGGCTTGGCATTAATGCAGTGATGAATTCAGGTGCAATATTCTTAGATGGCAAGTATTACCTTGTTGTAAGGGTTGAGGGCAACGACCGCAAGTCTTTCTTTGCAGTTGCTGAAAGTGAGTCGGGCATAGACGGATTCAGGTTCTGGGATTACCCGGTAGTACTGCCTGACACATGCCCTGATGAGACTAATGTATATGATATGCGCCTTACAAAACATGAAGACGGATATATCTACGGAGTGTTCTGTTCAGAGAGCAAGGACAAGGAAAACCCTGACCTCTCTGCTGCCGTCGCTGAAGCTGGAATTGTAAGGACAAAGGACCTTAAGACATGGGAGAGGCTTGACAATTTAAAGACACTTAATTCACCACAGCAGAGAAATGTACTGCTGCACCCTGAATTTGTCAATGGCAAGTATGCTTTCTTTACACGCCCGATGGATGGATTTATTGAAACAGGAAGCGGCGGAGGAATTGGATTTGGCTTGTGCGATGACATTGAACATGCTATAATTGATGAAGAAATTATTACAAGCAAGAGAGTGTACCACACTATTACAGAGTCTAAAAATGGCGCTGGTGCAGTGCCAATTAAAGGAAAGAAATGCTGGATAAATATTGCTCATGGTGTGCGCAATACAGCTGCAGGGTTAAGATATGTACTATATGTATTTGGAACAGATTTAAACGACCCTTCAAAGATTGTGGCAGAACCTTCAGGCGTATTCCTTGTACCTCTTGGCAAAGAGAGGGTAGGAGATGTGTCTAATGTTGTGTTTACCAATGGCGCTATCGCAAGAGAGAACGGTGATGTATATATTTACTATGCATCATGTGATACAAGGATGCATGTTGCAACAACAACTATTGACAAACTTGAAGATTACCTGTTTAATACTCCTAGGGACGCAAGACGTTCACCAGACTGTGTAAAGCAGCGCTGTGAATTAATTGATAAAAACCTGGAATTATTATCTAAAGAAATTTAATGTTATCTTTATAATATCCTGCTTCTTTGGATGATAATTTACAGACTTGGGAGCAGATAATATGTTTAAAAAATGGATTGAAGATATCAAAGTTAAAACAAAAAATATGGATAGGAAAGGCACTATAGAATATATAGCAGCTTATTACTGGTACCATATACTGACAGCGGCTATTGTACTGGTACTTATATCAATAACAGTTTACCATCTGGCATGGGGAAGACAGAAAAAGTCATTTACCCTTGCCATAGTGAACCAGCAGATTGACTATGAAAGAGACGAAAGGCTTTTAAACCAGTTTGCAGAAAGTTCAGGGATAAAAAGCAGGAAGCTTTCAGTTGACTCTGATTATCTTTTTTCTTATGGTGATATAAAGCTGGAAGGTGTTAATGAAAATTCCTTTGAAAAGTTTTTCTTAGGCTGGTCATCAGGTTTTATTGATGCAGCTGTAATTCCAGAAAGCCTTTATAGATACTGCATCAGCCAGGATGGCGTATTTACTGGTTTAGAAGAAATCTGCCCGGACATTTTACAAAAAGATAATGAAGAAAGAGAAAGAAGGGAAGCATGTTTATATATAGATGATGGCAAATATACAGGAATTTATATAGAAAAGACAAAGCTTGCAAAAGATTTTATAATTGACAGCAAAGACCCTGCAATTCTTGTATTCTTAGGAAATGGCAGCCGTCATATGGCACAATGCCGGAAGTTTATTGAATTTGTTTTTGCATAATATATGTAATGATTGGGGGAAGTTTTGTGAAAAAATTAAGCATTGATAACCCATTTTTTGAATTTATGGGAAAATTAGGGGATGTAATGATTGTAAATATTTTGTTTCTTGTATGTTCAGCACCTGTTATTACTATAGGGGCTTCAGTTTCTGCAATGTATGAAACTTTCCGTAAAATGGGAGAAGATACATATATCTCCCCATTCAGGACTTTTAAAGACGCTTTTTTATCTTCTATGAAAAAAAGCATACCTGTATGGCTGTTATGTCTTATTACAGGCTCAGTTTTAGTATTTGACCTTATGTTTGTAACCAGGGCGGCAGATACAACATTCTGGCATATAACAGGAATGGCAGCAGGATGTCTTATGTTTCTGTGGCTGCTTATAAACTGCTGGCTGTTTCCAGCGGCAGTCTTTAAAGACCTGGCAATAAAAGAAGCAGTAAAAAGAAGCATGTTTCTTGCAACAATAAACCTTCCTTATACGATGCTTATGGTTTTACTAAATCTGATACCTGTAGTCTGCTTTATCCTTGGGGAATATTTTATAGCACTTGTAGCATCGGTATATTTTGTTATAGGATTTGCTGCAACTGCATTGTTAAACACAAAAATTATTGACAGGTGCAGGACTGCATATGCGTGAACTTAAGTAAAAACACACGTAAGGTATTCAAGGGATATTTCTCTTTTGTTCCGCCTGCTCCTGTCACGCCATGCGTTGATAGCCGCAAAGCGTATGACGGTCTTGCAATAGCCATTGAAAGTATACATGATGTGTTCTTTGTATGCTTCTGTGCAAGGCATAAATGATTCCCGCTTTCTCCCACATAGGGCAGTGCATGGTTTACTGTTACTTTTTTATAATTCAGGGGGCAATAACACTCAAGCTGTCGCCCCCGCTAAGCTCAAAAATTTATAATTTAATTTTATAAATATCTGCTACTTCATTTTCAAAAGAAAAGCTCCGTTCATACACGCCGCCATTTTTTTGTATAACTTTTATTGACGCTGCATTTTCTTTTTCAACAGATATATGAAGTTCTTTCAGTTCTGCTTCTTTAGCCACTTGGAGAAGTTGATATAGCATTTCTGCCGCATATCCCTTTTTTCTTTCAGATGGACGTACACTATACCCACAATTCCCTAAATCTTTCAAAAATTCATTCAGCGTATGTCTTAAATCAATAATTCCGATTATCTTGTCATCACTTTTTCTTAAAGCAAAAAAAGTATCCGTAACTACCCAATTTTCATTTACCGTTTTGGGATTCGTGTTTAGCGTTACAGAGGATAGCCATTCCTCGTAGCTTTCTGTCTTGTCAAAAAGCTCACTTCCGTAGATAATTTCTTCTCCATGTTGAAAATGTTCCGTTCGATAATCAAGTGCTTTTTCTTTTAGCGCTAAAGTTGGTCTTACCAAAACAATATCATTTTTCATGCTGAACCTCCTCCGGCAATAATAGCCGCTTTATTTCATTTATTATTTGATTGGGAATATCTTTATCCATTTTCATCAACTTGCTGTACATTCGTACTCCTTGATATGCAAAAATAATTACATTAAAAATTGATTCCGGGTTCACGGAATTAAATTCTTTCGTATCAATTCCGTAGTTGATAAGCTCTATCCATGTTGATTTTGAAATTTCGTACTGTTTTTTTACTGAATTATCTTCTTTAGAAACCGTTGGATTACTATAAAATTCGTAAATAGCAAGGCTTAGAGAATTTTTGTAATCAATCATTTCTGTTGCATATCTTGAAAGAAGTTCCTCTAATATCGTGGCAGCTGGAACGTGCTGCTCAATTTTAGTAAATACTTCACTTTTTTGCTTATTGGAAAAAGCATTAACTATCTCCAAAAATATCTGCCCGGTACTTTCATAATGGCGGTACAGTCCTCCACGGCTAAGTCCCGTAAACTCGCAAATATCTTTCATAGTTACATCTTTAAATCCCTTTTCTGCAAACAGTTGATATGCCTTTTCTCGAATGTCCTGTTTTGTCTTATCTCCTTTCAAGCTCACATTATCACCTCTTTTCTTTTGCGACAATCGTGTCGCTTTCTATTATGCATCATTCGTGTCGCTTTGTCAAGAATAAGTATAGAACAAATTGTAAAAATAAGTATGAATGATGGGGATTCCTTAGTAGCCGGCACTGTGCCACGGTGCTTGTTGATGAAAATACGGTAGAGTTAAAAAGAGTGTTTGTCATACCAGCTGAACAAGGAAAGGGCATAGGAACAAAGTTGGTTTCTAAACTAATAGAGTGGGCGGAGAAACTGGGATATAAGAAAATTCCTAATTACGGTGCGTATGCAGATATGCCAGAACCGCTCTGTATGGGAAAAGAATTGTAATACAGCGTCAGAGCGTATAGAAACCAGTCTATGCGCTCTATTTTTCAAGGTACATTTTAGCAAAGACACTGATAAAATCTTTAAGGACAGAGTGCAAAAGCTGATTATCAATGAGTGCCCACAACCTTTATATATTTTGTTATAGGATTTGCTGCAACTGCATTGTTAAACACAAAGATTGTTGACAGATGCAGGACTGGGGATTAATTGAGCGGATAATCTAACACATACTGTTCACACGCATTAATAACAGTAATATTATTATGTGTGCAAATTCTTTTTTGTGAATAATTATATGAAAAGTGCATATGTCCGTGTACAAAATATTTTGGATGGAATCTTTTAAACAGATAGTGGAAACAGCGGAATCCCCGGTGTGGAAGGTCCTGTCCATCGTTAAGTCCGTAAGCTGGGGCATGTGCAACAAATATGTCAAGTCCCCTGTGAAGAAATATTTTTAAATACAGTCTGATAGTACGCATAAACATCTGTTTTTCGGTATACTGGAAATTGCCTTTCCGGTATTTCATACATCCGCCAAGGCCTGCGATACGTACACCTTCAAACTCATAGACACAGCCATCAATACAAGTGCATCCGTCTGGTGGTGTACTGATATAACATTCATCATGGTTTCCATGTACATACAGCACAGGCCCTGTAAAAAATGTAGCAAGAAAAGACAGGTACTGCGGAGGAAGATCTCCGCAGGATATAACCATGTCAATTCCTTCAAGCCTGGTACTGTCAAAGTAGTCCCATAAAACAGGGACAGGTTCATCTGATATAAAAAGGATTTTTAAATTTTTCATAATATTTCTCCGTCAGGTGTTTTGGCTTTTGCAACCCCCTGGATTTGTACAACCGGCTTTGCTTCTTCTACAAATTCATCCATAGCGGGTATTGAGCCAATAATATTGTCAGCAAGCCAGTCCATTGTGACAATTTCTTCAGCTGTAATGCTGTCTGGCATACTCTTTTTAACCAGTCCGTCCTGTGAATAAATTTCACCAGAAAAAGGGTTAAAACCACCAGAGCAAATAGATTTTTTCAAAAGTTCAATAAGCTGTGCTGTACCAGAGGGCAGATGGCTTGAACATATAACATCAATCATTCC
The DNA here is from genome assembly GCA_002493085.1 of Lachnoclostridium sp. UBA7122. GTDB lineage: Bacteria > Bacillota > Clostridia > Lachnospirales > Lachnospiraceae > Butyribacter. The sequence continues at coordinate 1,777 of DKXQ01000106.1, read as the reverse complement.
TGAAGACATGCCCCACCAGTAGTTTATAGATTCATTCTTGCCTTTCTGGCTTTCCTGCTTCCATGTGCCATTTAAAATACTTTTTACTGTTTTTTCATAAAATATTCCCCAGTTCCACACGGGCATTGCAAGATTTGCTGGTGCCCCGCTGCTTTTTTCATAAAGCCCGAATGTAGGAGTGCCTTCTTCTGGTGTGATAAAGTCTTTGCCGGATATAAAAGAAACACTTATATCTTTTATGCTGCTTTGTGAAGATTCTGGTTTAAGTTTTGACCACTCCAGATAGATTTTCATTCTTGGGTTCACCATCTTAACCCCTAGCGCAAATGCATTAATATTGGCAATCGTGCCATAAATCGGATAGTCTGCAATATAGCCGGTTTTATCCGAATTGGACATAATGCCTGCGATTGCACCAATCAGGAATTTAGCTTCATACAGCCTGCCATAGTATGTATGCAGATACTTACAGCTTGTATTTAGTGAGCAGTTAAGTATCTTAAGTTTTGGATATTTAAATGCATATTTAACACTTGTATCAAGCAGTTTTGGAGAGGTTGAAAAAATAACTGTATTGCCATCCGCAACCGCCTGTTCAAAACACTCTGTCTCTTTTTCAGGCGAATCAGCGTTAAAATATGACTTTACTGCAATCTGGCTTCCAAGTGCCTGTTCAAGATGGCTGCGTCCAAGGTCATGTCCATAAGTCCAGCTGGATGTTTCAGCAGTCTTTGTATGGATAAATGCTATTTTTAAAGGTTCTGGGTTTAAAGGAAGGATACGTTTTACAAGCGGTTTCTTTTCCACAGCAGTATCTGCGTTCATAATCAGTTTAACTTCAGGTTTCTGCGGATAGAATACAAAATCATTCCAGATTTTTGTAATTTCCTGTTGTATAGTGTTACTGTCTTTTGACTGCAGGTCCTTATATCCATATATATTAAGGTAAAGCAAGAATGCATCTCCAGTTGTCAGGGATAATTTATTGCCACTTTTCTTTTCAAAAGCTTTTGTAAACTGGATATAAGAAGAACGGAACTGTTCTTTTTCAATATCTGTCCATATATCATCCTGCCCAATGCCCATAAGGCCAGTTATTTTTGTATAACCTCCAGGCTGGCTGAAATTTAAGTAATTTATTTCTGTCTTTTTATAAAAATCCAGAAACTCATAATAAATCCTGGTTTCATCTGAATCATCCTTTACAGGCATAATGCGGGTAACATAAGCAGGAACCGTAACTGCATTGCAGTATTTAAGTACACTGATACGCTTATTGCCTTCAAGGATATAAAAACGGTTCATAAATTCATAAACTTTAACCGGGTCCCTGATTCCCTCTTCAATATGGGCGTTATATAAATTACACCATTTGGCGGCAAATTCAGAATCCTTAGGCAGCAGTGGCATATAATTGCTGGCAAAAGCATTAGTCCGTCCAGCGGTTTTAGTACCAGCAACCTGGTTAATGTGTATATCAAGCAGTCCCAGGTTTATTTCTGAAGAGACATCAGTATAAGACAGGATATCATCCAGAACCTGGAGATAAGGATACATGCCCTTTAATGTTTTGATGCGGAAATCTTTTATTGCAAGCTTATAGGCTTTTTCATATTCCTCTCTATACATAATTATCATCCTTTCCTTGTTTAAAATATAGATTTTTAAGTTAATTTAAGCTGGTATTTCTGCACCACTTTGCCATATAAAAATTATAATACTACTGTGTATGTTTATCAAGCTAATTTTAAGTTACGATAGTGTAACTTTACCTGGG
>DKXQ01000034.1 GCA_002493085.1 Lachnoclostridium sp. UBA7122 | reverse complement strand
TAATTTTTGTCCCGTCAGAGGTTTGTTTTTATTCATATTTTTTATACGCAAAAACTCATGGGACAATAATCCTCCAGCTTCCACATTTCCATTGATATTCATTGACATCCTTGTCACTTCCTTTCCTTTTTGCAAATCAACTACTGCATAATATTTTTCGTTTTCCAAACACAAAAACTTAACTTTTATTACAGAAACTAAAATACGATAGCAGAAACAAAAACCTATTTCTCCGGAATAACAATAATAAACTGAAACAAGTGCTCATTATGCTTAATGACACAGGAACCGCCATACTTGCCTACCGTTTCCTTTATATTGTGTATACCAATACCATGTGCTGCTTTATTCTCTTTTGTCGTCTGGTATTCTCCACCAGACAACACCGGCTCCAATCCAAATGTGTTAATGACAGATATCACTGTCTGCCGCTTCTCCTTCACAAGCTTAATCTTTATTACTTTCTCTTTACACGATTCACAAGCCTCTATCGCATTATTCAACAAATTAGATAGAATAATGACCACATCCTCGTCCTGAATTTGTATCTTCGATAAATCATTTATTTTTACTACAAAAGCTATCCCCTTATCTCTTGCCTCCTGATATTTTGTATTCAAAACAACATTCACTATGACATGGTTCGTGTCAAAATAATCAATTCGGTTCTCCGGTTTCTCCTCCCACTTGCTCAAATAATCTTCCAGCATATCCAGTTTCCTATCCTTTACCAGAGCACCAATCACAAGCATCTGATTTCTAAACTCATGTTCCCGCTTACGCTGCTGGTTATAATTTTCAGAAATCTGCTGGTACATTTCAATCTCGCTCTTTACTTGTTTACGGAATAATGCTTCCTTCCTTAATCCGGCTTCCCTCTTTAAAATATCTCCAATCAGGTAGAACAAAAGAATATTCATAATTAACATCCCAAACGCAATACAAAGTAACATGTTTTTCTGCTCTACGTTTGTAGAAAACCCAAAATAAACTGACATAGAAATAGTTGAAATAATTGTGAAAACCGGAAACACCATAACACGCAGCCATTCCATTCTGGTAAGCATAGCAAAATCCTGCTTTACAAAACGCTTTTTTATTACCAATAGAATACAAAACAGCAAAATCTGACTTATTATCGCCATGAACATCTGCATATTTGTTGTCAACGTATAATCTTGTTGGATAGATGCAAAAACATTGTTTAGAAAAGCCCATGAAATATAATCTGTCGCAAAACAAAGCCCCTGAAACAAGAGTATCAAGCCAAGAATACGCAGCAATTTTTCTTCAAATATGCAACTCATCACAATCGTTCCCAGCAAAATTATAATGACTGCTTTGGGAATCATAAAATCCGACAAAAAAATAGATAACACATATTCTAAAACAGATAAAACACCCAGCAGCACGATTGTGTAACTGACATGACCGGAGCGCCTTTTGGCAAATGTTTCCAAAAATATTTTACACAAAATTATATAGAGAATAGTATAAACCATCCCCCAAGGATGTAATTTCATCTAAATCTCTCCTTGATAGCAGATAAATTTTTCTCTGACCTCTTTATATCTAGGTTGTGAAATACAGACCTTCTCGCCATTCACTAACGTGACTGCATATCTTTCCATATCTTGAACATATTTTAAATTTACCAGATAACTTTTATGAATCCGGCAGAAATGATGTCCCTGAAATTTTTTATCCATATTGTCTAACTTTTCATACATTGTATAATTTTTTTCGTTCTGTCCCCTTATATGAAATATTAGTTTGTGCAAATTGCTCTCCACGTATAAAATATCATCCAGCCTAATCGTTTTTTTACCTTCCAAAAACTCCAATGTAACTTTTCTCTCTATGTCACTCATCCGGTCTGTAATTGCATCCAGACACTCATACATTGACTTTTTCAGTGATTCATTATCTTTTAAAATATATCGAATCGCATCCACTTTATATCCTTCCAGCGAATAATCAATAAACGCCGTCACAAATACAATGTATACATTATTATCATACTTCCTGATTCGCTCTGCCAGCTCTATTCCATTCATCCTTACCATATTGACGTCCAAGAAAAGTATATCATACTGACATTTATTCCTATTCGCATCTCTTTCTGAATCAATGAAATCAATTCCTGATTCAAACGAATCAATCTGACAAGGGTAGCCCTTCTCCTTCATATACTTTGTAATGAGTTTTTTCTCCTCTGACAAAAAATACTTTTCATCATCACATATCGCTATATAAAGCATAGGATTCCCCTTTCTTTATTCCCTCACATTTTTATCTCATATATTAGCAAGTTTATTATAAAATATATCGACAAACTAAATATATTTCTTATCCATCACAAGACAAATATATCTCCTTCCTTGTAAACTATTCTACCCACCTCATCCTCACTTGAACCTCCTCTCTCTATCAGTTTTATAATATTCTTGTAAAAATCGGAGTCAGCTCGATATTCATAATCACTATAAACATCTTCTGTCAATCCGGAAATCCGACCATCTTCCGATATGGACAAATCCTCAACTCTAAGTCCATAATGCCGGTAAAGAATCCAGCCAGTATAATACATACCGGATAACTCAATTTTCTTTTCTCCCGAAAAGCCCGCGTATTGCTGTCCCTCCCTAAATATTATATTTCGAAAGGCAGTTGCTGTCTTCCCAAATTCAGTCAGTTTCCTCTTTACATTTTCCAATTGTTCCTGATTGCCATAAGCTTTTGTCTCAATTTTGATTTCTCCTTTTGCATCTACAGTAATTGTTGCAGTATCTACCCCGGAATCTGTAAATACACTCCTAAGACGGCTTTCCTCCAGAGCCTGATACGCATAAAATTCAGCCAGATGCTTGTATGCTGTCCTGGTCTCATCACTATCGTTTTCAAAAGGATACATTCTCATATCTCCTCCGCGTTCCAAGTAATAATGCACTAGATAATTTACCTTATCTTTGTTATATCTCATGTATGGAGTCATCTTGCGCCCGTTCTCGTCCTCAGTGAGCCAGATATCCTCTTTATCCAATTTATTTTCATCAAAGGGATAATTATTTTCTGCCATCTTACAATAATTTAATGGCTTTACATTCAACAAATCCTGACTAGTCCCAGACCTCGTATATAAGAAAGACGAAACAACGGTTTTCGCTCTTTCATCTGCCAGATAGTAATCCAGTAAACTTCTATCCGGCTTAATGTTCTGTTCATAATCAATCTTCGGGATTTTATTTTGTGTATCATCCAATATAATTTCCTGATTTTTAAAAATGTCTACTTTCAAACTTAATCCTCCTATACAGATTTTCTATTCTGAATATCTGTATACATCACGAATGGTTTTTCATCAACATCTCTGGCAGAAATTAAATTTTTTTGACAGAAATTAAAAACGTAAAGAGGACACAGACCGTTCTGGATAACTTGTCTGTGTCCCTTTAAGCCTTAAATATTATTATATTTAAGATCTTCAGTTAATAATATCCCCCAATCTCCCAATTCGTCAATACAACTCTATTCTTCGAAAACCCAATTTTTTCATGATCTTCATATCCCTCAAATAATTCCTGTCCCTTTTCACTTTCCATACACACATAATCCCTACAAACATCCACTTGTTTATTAAAGGGAAATACTTTGCCATTGCCAGCAGTAAATTCACCGGACATAAAAATCCCATAACTATCATCCTCAAGTCTGCCCTCGATCTTATGTACAACAATTCTTGCTTTCTCATATGGTTCTGTATAATACTCCCCATAATTTTTTGCTCCAAAAAATCCGTCGCTTACCTCACGCAGTCCAATCAGAACTTTAAGTTTCTTATTTACAATCACACATTTTTTGCAAGCTGCAAGTTCTTCCTTCATCGCCTCCTCTTGTTCTCTCCTCATCTCCTGTTTCTGCTCATACTCTGCTCTGGTGCCAGCCGGATAAAGAGTATTTTCATAATAAAGTCCTTTCTCACTTTCTTTCAGCGAATCATATGATACCGTCTTTGCTTCTCCATTAATATACAACATAATCTTGCGTTCAAAATCATCACTAATCACTTCACAATCTTCATCAATTCTAATCTCCGTATTATTATCACTCAAGTAATATGTACCTGAACGCACACTATCACGAAATCTTTCCACGAATACTGCTTTCATTTCTTCTTTCGCATCAATATCAGTTAACATATATTCAATAGAACAGTCATTAAGAGTTACCATAATCCTCCCATCCGTGTAAATGTTCAAGGTAAAGGCAAGATTTTTCATTGAATCATCAAAATCCACATCCTCTCCTGAAAATTTGGCAAATTCACGGATTAACTGCACAATTTCTTTTGAATCCTCCAGTGTTCCTTTCAATACCGTAGAATCTGCATCATGGGATTCATATTCCATTTCATCCTTTATTAAACCTGCCATTTTTTCAAAAACATCTCTGGAAAGAGGACTGATTTTTGTTTCACTAAACACTTCCGCTTCATTCACACACTGATATACTTTCCCACCTTTTGAATATGCAAGAAAAGTACCAATATTGCCGGCACCATCCAAAATATACATCTGTTCATTATCAAAGGACAATGTTGCTGATAACCCTTCATAAGAGATTTTTACGGCATTAAATGACAGGCTTTCTAACGTATTCTCTGCCATCTCCATCCGTGTACTCCTAATTTCTCTTAATTCTTTCTGTCGATTTATGTATTCAAAAAAACCTGTTGCCTGTAATATAACCATAATCAGGATAAACATTACTATGGCACCACTCGTAATAAAAGAATATTTCTTTATCTTCCCTCTTATATAACCAACACGAGTCTTTGTTCCACAATGGGGACACTGCGCAGCCTGACTTTCTATTTCCTTTCCGCAATTCCTACAAAACATAAATTTTCCCCTTTCCAGAAATCCAACAATATCATTATAATGATGATATGATAGCTGCAACTATCAGACCAATAACCGCCAATATAATTATCATACAGAAAAAGGATCTCGCATAATTACGCAGGTTAATTTTTTTCGTACCACCTAATGCGTAGATGAGAAGAAAAATCTGACCAATTAACGGAATCGCAAATAAAATATTATAAAAGAAATACCCCCACATGCCAATCGGAGTATAATCCCACTTCGGATTATATCCAGCGATGGGAATATTCACAATTGCTTGAGTCCCCTGACTCCCTTGATTTTGATTCTCTTGATGCTGATTTTTTTGTTCTTCCCTATTTTCTTTTAATACCATAGCCTCCTTTACCTCCTTAAGTGTAACGCGTCCTTTAGCTACTGCAGTTCCACATTCCGGACAATACTCCGCGTTTACTCCAATTTCGCTTCCACAATTTTCACAATACATTTTTTATCCTCCTCTACTTGTTCTTTTTATTTCCCCATTTTTTCAACAGTTTTCGATTCTTTATCTCATACTTGTTGAAAAAAATAAATGGTTTCTTTATGACACTTTTGTCTGATACCTGTTTTACCCCTTATCACAATTCCCACAAAACCCAGTCTCATCTGACATCTCTGAACCACAATACATACAATGCTTCAATCTTTTTTGCACTTTTTAAAGTAAATTGAAACTCCACCAACCAAACAAATAACTATTACGATTACAATTGAAAGCAGTATCACATTCATACTTCTTGCTTCTTCGGCATCCTGCCTAGCAAGAATGGGAATACTTCCAATCTCAGCTCCATTATAGCTGTAGACAATGGAACCGACCTCATCTCCGGTTTTGACAGGAGCCGTCACTTCTTTATAAGCAACCCTCCTTTTAATATTGGCTGAATCATACTCCGAAGTGAAAGTATGGGTAAATTTTGTCTGTGGAGAAACATCGATCTCAGAAGGATTCCCATTCTGGATATGGAGTGGTTCCCATGTCATATCGGAATAATCATCTTCATATGTGCTGCAATTGGCGAAGCCATAATCTAAAAGGGACTGTGCTTCAGAAAAACGCTTCTTGTGGTCGGGCGCTGCCATGATAACGGCAATCAAATCCGTATCGTTTCGTCTGGCGGTGGCGCTCAGACAATATTTTGCCTTGGAGGTAGAGCCGGTTTTCAGCCCAGTAATACCATCGTAAAAGCGGACAAGTTTGTTTGTGTTCGTCAAACCAAACTCGGTTTCGCCTTTTTTAGTCTTATGGGTGATTTTATCCATCCAGACCGTCGAATAATTGCTAATTTCAGGATGTTTCGTAATGAGTTCCCGGGACATAAGGGCGACATCATAGGCGCTTGAAAAATGCTCGGATTTGATATCATCATCCAGTCCAGTGCAATTCTTGAACCAGGTGTGTTTCATGCCAAGTTCCTTTGCCTTCTGGTTCATCATCTTCACAAAATTCTGTTCCGAACCAGCTATTTTCTTAGCCATGGCAACAGCGGCATCGTTGGCACTAGCGATACTGATACACTTGATCATGGTATTCACTGTCTGCGTCTCCTGTGGTTCCAAAAAAACCTGAGAACCGCCCATGCTGGCAGCATATTCACTGACCATAACTTCATCTTCAAGAGAAATTTTCCCCTGATCAATGGCTTCAAAAATCAGAGTCAGAGTCATAATCTTTGTGATACTGGCAGGTACCAATTCTGTATCCTTATTCTTTTCAAAAATAATCTCTCCTGTACTTCCTTCAATCAGGACAGCCGCTCCGGCAGAGATGTATACAGCGGCGCCAGAGACACTGTTATTAGTCGTCTCCGCATGGGAACCTGTAGCAGCAAGGAGAGAAATTATCATTGCGAAAAAAGTTGTGAACCATAAAAGTTTCTTCATTGTAACCTCCTTGACTTTTCGATACTACACCGTTATATTCCCCTCGCATTATCAGCATTTTACCACAGTCAGAATCCTAATCACAATAGAGATGTAAGAATTAACCGTTTCATGTAAGAAATAACTGTTCTCATCTCCTGATTCCTACTGTCTGAATAACAATCTTAGCAAAAAAAACAGTCCTTCCAGAGGTTTACCCTCTGAATGGACTGTTTATTATACTTTCTTATACTGACTTTGAGAAATCAGACACCCCTCAAAGTTTCATAAATTTAAGCCTTTCCAGATTCCTCTTTTTAAGGGGAATTGCCTACTTCTGTGCAATCGCTGCCTGTGCCGTTTGGTTCGTGGGATGGGCAACGTATACAAGAATACATTTCTATATTCCACTTATGATTTGAAACGATTCTCAAGAATACGCATTGCTTCTTTATGGTCGATAACTCTACCTGTTTCCATATCATCTATACCTTTATCTAATTCCTCAAAAATCTGCACATTATCCGTGTTTTTTCTACGCTTTTCTGTACTCCTCTCAGTTAATTCACCAACCACTTTACCCACGATAGTTTTCCCTCCGTTTTTTTTAGCGGAAAATTAAAACCTTTTTAACAAAATCGCCCTATCTTCTTCTGATATTCTTAATGCGTCCATTGCCTGCTCCACTGTCCACTGCATCGATTCCATAAGATTTCTAATATCGTCAAGCCCGCTTTCTTCTGCCCATTTCTCCGCTAATTCTTCTACCGCCTTGCACATGGTCGCTCGCTCTCCATTCCATTTCGGTCCGTGCTAACGGATGTCCACTGGACATCCAGCACCCTCCCTCCGTCTCCTTGAAATAATGTATCTGCTTTGCCAGAATAGGGTAAAACATATCTTCCGATTTCTTACAATCAAAATCATGTACTAATTTTCCTATTGGGCTATCTTCATTCTGATAGTTTCCATTCACATATATAATATGTGAACCATCCCCAAAGAATATACCTGTTTCTTTTATCATCCTGTCTATATGGTACAAAGGCAATCCTTTTCCCATTACATCGTTTTTCGTGATAAAAATAACATAAGACTCATGAAGTTCCTTAAATTTCTGGCTTTCCTTTAACATCCTTGTATCTATCATGCTGCTGTTGAATCTGGCTCGATGAACGTCCGCTCCTTCGTCAGCACGCTGTACCTCTACATCATAGATCTTACCTAAAGAATCTTTTGCATAAATATCTATACGGATAGAACGTCCACCAATCACGGGATTTTTATATTCTCTCTGACCAATTACCTCTGTTACATTCATATCATCACGTTCTAAAATAGTATTCAACAAAAACTCCGTTGCTTCAATATTCCGGTCAAATACAACGCTCATAAAATCATCATCAAATAACGAAAAACCATCAATGGTTTTGTTTATCTCCCATTTTCTTGTCGCTGATTCGCTTTCTGCTGGCAACACACCACCCCTCCCACTTTTATACTCTCCAACTAAATTTACACCTTATCTTGAAAACATTTTAGCATTGCCAAGACCAAAATGCAACTAAAATCAGTCCTCTTAGCCGCCTCGCTACTCCCGAATGTTCTTAGACCAATCATGCTCTGGATCAATACCATCTTTTGCCCATCTCCTTACATATCAATACAATACTTTCCTTGCCCATATAATTGCCCTGTCTGTTTCTGCTCCAATAGGATTCTTTTCATAATCTCCCCCAATACCCTCGATAACAAAACCAACATTTAATAACCATCTCTGAACTTTGGTAAGGGGTACAAAATATTTCCGGTTAGGAATATCCTTCACGATTTCTCTACCATTTTCAAGCGTAATCTCATATCGGCGGACAAATGTACAAATATTCGTATTTTTGTCAAACTTATCAAAGTCTAATCCCATTACCTTATGTCCCGCTTTTGCTACAGATACCAGATAGCGCCCGCTTCCACAGGCAACATCTAAAATACTCTTCGGTGATTTTCCTACCAAAGATAAGAAAAAAATCAACATCTGTTGTATCCGTTTCATTCTCGTCGTACATATCTGCCGACCACATCGAAATTATTTCATCTATTGCATTATCCCCGCAGGCTAAATTATTCAAAAAGCATAAAAATGAAATTTTGTGACAAAAATAAAAATTTTCCTTTTCACAACAAATACATTATAGTAAAATGAATATGAATATCACAAGGAGAAAGGGGCAAGGTTACAAATGGAAATTTTAAAAATACACATTAACATTACCGAAACCAATGAAGTCATATCCGAAAACACCACTGTTCGAATGATATTATTTGACGGCAATTGCACCGGGGATTTTTTTAACGGAACTATTTTAAACGGCGGCGTAGACACCCAACTCATAAGCAAAAAAAATCATACAACACTATCTGCACGCTACATGCTGAAAGGATACGACAATAAAAACAAACCCTGCCACCTGTTTATTGAAAACAATGCCGAAAGCGAAACCGACATCACATATACGAAACCAAAGATTTATACGGACAGTGAAAATTTAAAATGGCTGGAGCAGGAGGAACTCACCGGGATACTTGAACATCCGGATGGGAAATTAGTGATACGGATTACTACATGACTATGCCCATAGGCACTCCTCCGGATTCCTCCTATTTTATTCTTTATATGCTTATAAAATTATTTCAGAAGTTTTTCTGAGTGGGAAATCAAATTTGCTTATTTGCCTGCTTATTTTTCGGTAATGTTTTTGTAAGGATTAAGATATAGGCAACAGTAATGATTATCATAACAAAAGCATGAATTATTTGCTTTTCCACTGTAAGTCCCGCCTCATTCGCAAAAGTATTGAGAGTGTTAATAGCAGAATGAGTAATGATGCAGGGGAGCAGACTGCCACCACGATAAAATACAGTTACAAACAAAAAGCCTACTGCAATCGCAAAGCAAATTTGACACAGATTGTTTACTAAATCCATGCCGCTGCCGTTGAATAAATTCACTAAGTGTCCTATGCCAAAGGTTACGCTTGAGATAATAATGGCAGATTTTACATTATCTTTTGCTATTGCCTTAAACAGAAATCCTCTGAAAATCAATTCCTCAAGAAATCCAACACAAAGCATAGTGGCAATACGGCAGACCGTATCCGGCAATGAATAATTATTACCGATACCGCTCCAAAGATTTCCCGCAGCTAAAATTATTAACGGTACATAGTAAAGAAAACGACGAGAAGGTGCCGAAGCTTTGCAAAGTCCGTATCGTTTAAATAAACTGTTCTTCCAGATAAAAGTCAAAAGTATAATCGTCTGTAAGATACACAGAACGGCACTTGCAGAGTATCCAATTCCAATTTTTTCATTATTCCTCCTCCTGTATTGCAAGGATCGCACCTGTGAATACCCGTTTCAAATGTATCGCTATAAGTTTCTCATCATATTCTAGCGAATTATTGGCAATGATGCTGGCATATCCATGAACAAATAGTGTAAGTGTTACAAAAACTTCTTTCGACTGCTCTATATTCATATTTATTGCCTCCTGCATGACAGAAATAACAGGTATCATTTCCTCAGATTCTATCATTTCAAGGAAACTGTTTTCAACAACAAACCCCGATTGAAAAAGGAAGCAAAACAGATTCGGTTCCTCAACTGCAAAACGGATATAATTCAATCCGATACGAAGCAATGTATTTTCCTGTGTTGCCGGAATATTCATCAGATATTCTGTATGATATTCACCTGTTTTTTTATAAACAGCTTTTTTTAGTTCTTCAATTGTTGCAAAATGATACATAACGGGCTGTGTAGAACAATTCAGCCTTTTGGATACTGTCCTTGCATTGATACTTTCCCAACCTGTTTCACGGGCAACCTCAAATGCGGCAGCAATAACCATATCTCTTGTGATTTTTGCTTTCGGTGGCATTGCTTTTTACTCCTGTTTTATTATTTGCATTATATAACAAGAATTATATTATAAATTGAAACAACGCCTTTGTCAATCTACATTTTTTTTATTTGGTAATGACCTTTCGGGACCTGTGCTTTATTGACGTATCCAATCCCTCTTATTTTAACTTTATATATACACCGGCAAAACAAGTATATGGTTTGATAAGCGTCTCGAAGAACTGTTTATCACCGATGGCATATTCATGCCCCGATGCAAACCATTCATTCCATGCAGACTCAAAACATTCCATTTCCCACGTTTCGACCATTTCAATTCGAGCATGGTGTCCGATGATATCTTTCCATTCCTCCGGGCTTTTGAACATATACGCTTCGTCCCCCAGCCAGTCAGAAAGAAGTTCCTCAGAACGGCCGCCATATTCATTTTTTATGCCGGGAATACCGATCAATACTGTCGCTTTATCGTTCAGAAACGGTAAAATCTTATCTTCAAAAAATCCGGCCCCTGTAGCGAAATAGTGATAGGAATCTACGCTAAATAAGGCGTCAAACTGTCCTTGTGCAAATCTCAGATTATTTGCATCCTCACTAACGGGAGTTATTTGCTTACTAACACCCCAGTCTTCAAACCTCTTTTGGTTATCTTCCGCACGAATCCAGAGATCACTCGCATAAACCTTTGCCCCTGTCTCTTTCGCGAGTATGAGACTCGTCAATCCCGTTCCACACCCCAGATCAAGAACTATGTTATCTTCATTAAGCTGCAAAGGATATTTTTTTAATAATTCTTCCAAAATCCTTGCACTGTTAGGGCCCATCAGCGTGTCTGCTGAAATATATTTTTTATAATCGTTAAAATTCATACTTTTCTCCTCCAATATATATTAAATAAAATCATCCCTTTCTACTTTTTCTACTTATATAATACTTATTTATCTCCCAAATATCAATGATTCATTTTCCTGTGTTCCATGTCCTACCCCGATTGGAACGGACTATATAAAATTTTATACTACATACCCCTAAGTCTTTCGCCCTATTTTCTTTTTTTCTCCCATTTATTAAGAAAATTTCGATTTTTTATCTCATACTTATTAAAGAAAAAGGAATCACCATAACTATCCCATTCCTTCGCCTTATACAGAGGGGCATACCAACTACAGTTTTCAAAATATTCCTGTAACTCCTTCCGCTGAAATATTCTCCCATGTCTGGCATATAGTTCGTTTTTTGCCAGATTGATTTCATCCGCTGACATCCCTTGAATATCCTGCTCAGTCAGATATTTCGAATCACTCTCTGGTAAAATATACTCGTTTTCCTCATACTCGTTCACATCTTCTCCAACATCTCCATATATATCCTCAAAATCTTGAGTATCTTCCGGGACAGCCGTCGGTGTCGGCATCGGCGTTAATAGCGTTGGTGTCGGTGTCAGAGTTGATATGGGTGTCGGCGTTGGTATCGGCGTTGGTGATATGGCAACTGTACTTACCGCCCTGGTATCTGGTGTTCCCTTCACAGAGACCTGTTCAGAGGGACGTCCGGACTTAGAATACTGTACATATATAATACTTCCTACCGCAGCCAACGCCAGTAAAATAACTACAAATACAACAGAATTTCCACCTGTCGTTTTTCTATTTATTTGCTGTACCCCGGAAAAACTCTTTTCTATTTGTGCACCACATCCATCACAAAACTCGGATTCCACGGATAATCTGGCACCGCAATTTTCACAAAATAGAACCTCATCTTTATTCTCATTCATCCTTTTGCACCTCTATCATGAATTTGTCTTTTGCGATGCTTGTCCCACCGGATTTCCACACTGCCCACAAAACTTAACTTCCTCTGCGACTTTGCTTCCGCATTTAGAGCAGAACTTTTTGCCTTTTGCAACCTTGTTACCACAATTGGGACATTCTATCAGCATAGCCTGAACACTGTTTCCAATATCCTTTGCTTTATTCTGTACTTGTGAGGCCAGTCCCGCCATGTCAATATTTTGTATGTTTTCTTTAATATCCTTTCCTGAGCTGATATTATAATCTTTCATCAATGTAAATCCAATAACAGCTATGTTGCAGACAAGCGCAATCCAGTATCCGATTAGTTTGTCTACATCCGTTGATACCTCTGCTGAGCCAACGTTTACATCCGGCGAGGCTCCACTGATAATTGCCCCAATCATAAACATAAGGACGAGCGCCGCAATTGGAAGAATCAGATAAAGATATTTTGCATATTTCTCCGCCTGACTAATAAGCGGAACACAAAACAATATAATAGGAATTAAATAAAATATTACACCAAATATTGAATAATCCATTATGCCAAATCCAGTGGCAGAAACCGCAGCTTCACTGCTTACCTTTCCTGCTTTTGCACTCGCATTTACCGCAATCCACGGCAAAAAGAAACTGACAAAGTTTACAACCGCAATTAACATACGAGGTTCTCTCTTAATTTTTTCAACAATATTCATTCTTATATTCCTCCGTTTTCTATAAATCTAAACTTCTAAGCATATTTTTTAATCAACCATTTTATCCTTTTTTTCGTCTGCTCAATAACAATCGAACGGTAGATAGCCGTATATGTTGAGCCACCCCAGCCCCTTGCTTCTTTATCTGCCTTTTTCTCTTTTGCTTTTATCCACTTCCTCTGGGATTTTTTTAATGCTTTCTTCTGAGCAGCTCCTAATTCTTTATATATCCTTTTATAAACATAGTTCAGCTCATTATCCCACAATGTAAACTCTTTACCGGATGCAAGCATTAGTTCATACGACGAAGATGTCTCATCGTTTATCTCTCTCTTGCACTTCTTTTCCAGTTCTTTGTATCTCTTTGTATAGAGAGCTTTCGCAGTTATTTTGATGGACTTTTTCTCACTCCATTTCCCATATCGTGTTTTCCCATTTATCTTCCCATATACCCTTACACGCACATAGTATTTTTTATGTTTTTTCAACTTTGTAATTGTCACACTTGTACTCTTCGTTTTTACTTTTTTAGATTTTTTTAAATTCTCTTTCAAAGAATACTGAACCTGATAACCATCTGCGTTTCCCTTATTATCAAATTTTATCTTTATACTTCTGCTGCCTGCATTTTTTATAGAAAGAATACTGCCCTTTGCCCAGACGTTATCCGCCGTTTTTTTTGAATTACCGGAAGTCCATTCAATCGTTTTATCAGAAGCATTGTCAGGAGTATAATTGACCGATAACTGTAACGACTTATTACTCCCCAATGATACCTTTGACTGGTTCAGGGAAATCTCCTTCAAAGGAACTTCTTCATCATAAATACCGATATAACCCTCCGGCACGGTTTCTGACGGTTTATTTTGTGCTGTACTTTTTGTCGCAATGCATAGCATAAACATCACGCCAAGAATTGCAAGCATCAATCCATTTTTACATACTTTTCTCACTATTTTCCTCCTTTATGTATTGATGTACTGTATATATATACTATATAAGTATACAAGGAACAGAATAATATATCTTTGGCAAAATTATCTTTTCGTGCAGAAATGCAAAGAACCCAGCTAAAACATTACTATGACGGCAACATCCAAAGACTGGATATGGCGATTTTATCGCGTCTCTGCTATGCACTGCATTGTGATTTAAACGATTTACTCGAATACATTCCACCTGACAGAGAGGAATAATAAAACCATTTACCCCATTTCTCATCTCTTTCATATTGTCAGTATAGTAAATCACTCCGACTACTATATGTCCTTATAAAATTGTTTCAAAAGTTTTTGTGTGTGTAAATTAAATTTCCACATAAAACCCCCATGCAGAATATACCTGCACGGGGGTTTTGTAATGATTATGAATGTCATAACTAAACAATAAATAATTGTGGCAACGCTTTTGTCAATCTACATTTCTTCATAATTGCTTTTCATAGCAATAATTTCTTCCTTCATTTCTTTTACAAATGCCTCTGGTTCCAGAACTTTTACCCATGAACCCTGACTTAATAAAAACATTTTTATCCCATCGCCATATACTTCTGCCCGAATTGTATATCTGCCTTCCTCCTTTTTTATGATTTCAGCACCCGGCAGTTTGTCTAACACGGCCTGAACAGACGGTCCCTGAAAGGTAAAAACAACTGTCCTTCTTATCCCCTGCCCCGGCCACATATACTGAATTCTATTTTTCAGCTCCCCTTCGTCAAATCGTTCTGCATAATTTACCTGAAATCCTGTTCGATGTTTTTCAATTTTTGTAATCCTATCAATTCGGTAGAAATGTTCGACATCCCTGCCATCCACACTATGTGAAGCAATTAAATAAAAGTAATACTCACTAAATACAATAGCCAGAGGTTTTACTCTCCTGAATATCTGGCTACGATTCATTTTGAAATATTCGATACTTATCTCTTTTTGCTTTCTTATGCTCTGTGAAATATTCCACAAATTGTCAATTACATTCTCACAGTCGGCGCCAACCGGCATATAGTGATACAATTCTTTTTGTAACAGAGTATGTACCAGCTTTCTATCGTTTACAGACAAAAACGATTCCAGCTTATTGATAATGGTTCTCACCTGCTCCCCGCTCAGTGAACGGCTGGCAATCAATATTTTTACCAATGCCATCAGCTCTTTGCTGGAAATAAAGTTACCTCTCTCCAAATAGTATGCTTTTTCCTGATAAGAGTATTTAATTTCAAAACCCTCCATATTATCCCAATTATCATATATGAAGTTTTTCAAATCTGTTATGTCTCTGGAAATACTCTTGGCAGAAAGCTGATACTCCTGCGCAAGTTCCTTCACTGAGATGTACTCACCCTGAAGCAGTCTCAGAAAAATCGCAAACTCCCTGTTCTTCTTGTTTGTATAGTTTGACATATTTTGTCCTTTCTTTATTCTGCGCTCATCAATACCTATATATTACTGCTAAACTAAATAACATAAAAGATGAACAATGGATATGAGTAATGCCGTACCCCCTATAATATAAGAAATTACTTTTTCCCTCTTACCCACCTTTTCATCTATTTTGTCTAGCAATACAATTTTCAAATCATTTACACGCTCCAAGCCCAATTCTGTTTTCGATGACAACTCATTACAAAGGTTATAAAGCTCCCTTATCTGACTTTCTTTTTCAAGATTTGATTGAAGCAATTCGTTTATCAATTTGCTTAATTCTTCATCCTTTGCTGCCTGACGGGCAATTTCTTTATCCTGATCCCTATCCTTTTCTTCTCCCTCATCAATACGCTTTCCTAATTCCTCGTCCTTTACTGCCTGACGTGTAATTTCTTCGTCCTGATTCTTATCCTTTTCTTCTCCCTCATCAATACGCTTTCCTAATTCCTCATCCTTTGCTGCCTGACGTGTAATTTCCTCATCCTGACTCTTATCCTTTTCAGCATACTTTTGAAGCAAAATATCCTGCTCTCTATCATGTTCTTCATACTTTTTCAGCTTAAACTCATATTCCTTATTTTTTTCTTCATGTGATGTTAACGTATTTTCATGCTCTTTTACACGCTCAGTTAACTCACTCTGTTTTCTCATGATATCTTCCTGTGCCTTAAGCTGTTTAACAACTCCTATTATTTCCTGACGAGCAAATTCATCAATATCCTTTTCTGATGCTCCCTGCAATCTCATTTCCAATTCACGAACCACACTTCGATTTAATGCCATATTGGTTGCACCCAGACCAAAAAGATATTTAGTTATCTCTCCTAGTCGTTGCTGGTATTCAAAGGATACTTCTTGTGCCTTTGTTGCAGAAATTTGTGCAGCAGCCAAATCGCTAGTAGCTTCCTGTAATGATTCAATTGCTTCTTTCTTGCGAAACCATCCCGCTGATTTATTTCTGGCAGACTCCGCACTGTCTTGCGCAAGTTCTGCCTTTTTAGTGGCTTTTTCAACATTCTTTCGCAGTTCTGACAATTGACTGAATTGTTCCTGAATAACAGTAGGAATCTGCCTTTCATTTATCGTGTCCACCATGTTTATAACTTCATTCTTCTTCATTGCTATTTCCCCCATTTCAGTATATCATTCATTTCTTCTAATAAATCTTTATTTTTCTTTTCAATATTTGGTACATAAGTCCCTATTCTTTTCAAATCCAACTTCATATCAGAATATGCTCTTGCATACAGCTCTGCCGTTTTTTCCATCAGCACATATGCTTCTTCTATCGTTTCTCTTACAGATTCCGCTGCAATCCACATTTCTGCCTGTTTATAAAACATCTTGCCATTCAGAAGAAATATGTACTCATTCATAGCCACAATACGTTCATTTCTTAACTTACTACGCTTTACTCCCATTTTTATATCTGTACCAACGGCAATTGCAAATCTGCCAACTCCCACAAAGTTAACCTTTACTAACATATTAGCCACAAATGCAGGTCCTACACCTCCGGATTTTATAGCTGCTTCAATAGCCGCATCTGCTAAATCAATTACAGTCATTGTTCCTGTTGATATCGTTAACATTCGAATCACTGTCCTATTTTTAAAAGGAAGCGTGTTCTGCCAATTTACATTTCCTAATTCACTTACTTCTCTAATATGATTATCACGAAGTTCCATAAAGAACCGCCTCACGAAATAAAAACCTCTGACAATACATTCATTTATAATTACCGGCACAGCTTGTTTACCTAATTGGTGCAAAATGCCAATTTCCGTTCTTAAATCAAATTTTTTTCCAAGCAAAGTTCCATTAAACAATTTGGAAATCCAAACTGAGAATTCCTTATTCCCCTTATCATTCAATTTACGAAATATAGGCAACGCAGATATTTCTTTCAACAATGAAACCAAAGGTCCTGGAAGCCCTGTCCCTACATTCCCCTTTGAAATAGAACTAGTTGAACCAGCCATGTCACTTACCATATGAAAAAACCAGTTTATTAACCCAAATGTAATCTTTTCATGAAAATTTTTCCCAATTAAAATCATATCGTCTTTTTGCAGTTCAACCACCTGAAAAAAGCCTGCTGTATCTGTTCCGTAGACTCTATTCGTAAATTGTGTCAACAAAGAAAATAGTAATCCTATTGGCGTCGGATGATGTGAAAAATCTCTTATATGATGTTGCCTAGCTCCCCCGAATTTATTTGTTACCTTATCCGCCGCAATATGATATTTGTCTTCTAGAAACTTTACAGCTCCCTGTAAATCATTACCTTTATACCCGTTCTTCTGTGCCATCTTTATGATAAAATTATTTGTTTTTCTATTTCCCCAATCATTTGCTTTATCCAAAGAAAAATCTTCTACGAAAATAATGTCAACCATTCCAGTAAGCACACCACTAGCTACAGCTACCATATAGTCAATCCCATCTGCATGATTTGTCAGTCTATCTATTTCTGTATTTAGCTCATCAAGAATTTTTTGATTTTCTTCTAGCTGTTCATCAATCACTGCAAGCCCATTTAAAATTCTTCTCTTTCTCTCATCTATCTCTTCATCTAAATTTATGGGTGGTATTACCTCAAATTCTACTGCAAAATCCTCACACGTATTTTTCCAATTTGCTATTGCTTCCATATATTCTCCCTTTTTAATTATCATCTGCTCCCTGATTCTTGTAAAAACAAATCTCTAATTTTGTACTTATACTTTTAGCCAATCTAAACTTTTTTATTGATTTAAAATTGTTCCAAAAAATTATCGTTTAAAATGTAATTCAACAAAATTATTCCTATATTCTCGCCACTTTTATACCTTCAATTATATTTTTACTTTTTTCAATTCATTTTACTATTTCAATATCAAAAAGTAACTTTAATAAGCCTATCCCAAAAGCTTAACTTCAGAACAGACTACAGAAAATTTATTATATCAAAATCATACTCGAATACTCGTACATAGTCAAGTTTGTTTTTTATCCCTACAATAAAAGGTAACAGTGTTTCCACCAATACTATTAACCAGTTATGCAGACTTTTAAAATGCGGTGTTTCTGATATCATGGAATATATTGACGAAGATTAAATTAAGTATAACAAACTACATGGACAAATATATGTCCCTCTAAAATTTTTTACCCCACTTTTGACAAAGAACCCCCAAAAAAACGCCCCTCATATCAAACGATACGCCGGGGCGGTTCATTATACCAATACTATTCTCTATTGAATTTCCTACTTCTGTGCAATCGCTGCCTGTGCCGTTTTCCTCAAGGGAAGGGCAAGGTTAGCAGGAATGTATTACTGCATTCTTATTCATGATTTTAAATGATTATTAGCATTATAACTCAAAATGATATTCCGCTTCCATCCTTAATATCTGTTTCCAATCCTGAAGATTTTTTAATAATCGTAGAATCACTATTTGTCCCATTTCATCATCTACAACAAAAAACATATTATATGTATCTATCATATATTTAGCCTGATTAGAAACATCTTCTAAAGCTTCCTGCGTCACTACTACCTTATAATGCATATTGATTTACCCTCTCTTTAAGAATACGCATCGCTTCATCATGGTCAATAACCCTACCAGCCTCCATATCATCTATGCCTTTATCCAATTCCTTAAAAATCTGCGTTTCCTGCGATTTTTCCGCCGGACGAGTCTGTTCTACAAGTGCCACAACATCACTTCCTCTCTATTTAATAAATATATTATAACAAATCCTCTTAGCATTATCCACTATTCTTCATTATAAAGCTCGTCATAATTCATCTTGACAATCTAGCCCTGCAAGACGGATTCCCCCCATTTACATTTTAGGAATTAAATGTAACTCCTCATCCTCAAAAAATAAATTAACCATAGATAAATTATTTTTCATGTATTTTCCTAAATCCGTCTCAGATGCTAATAATTCATTTATCTCCGGATAACCAAACTGTACCCAACAATCTGATATGCTTTTCAAAAAACTTTGATATTTATCTCTATCAATTTTGACTTTAAATGATTCCTCAATCACATACATATCAGAGAATTTCCAATACGGTTTTACTTTTAACCCATCTCTTTCAACAATATAATCTACAATATGTTTTATACAGTCTTCATAAACATACATTGCATCATTATCATTTTCTGCATAAAGAAAAAATCTCATGAACATATCGAATCAACTTCCCTGCATCCTATTTATGCGTAATTATGCCCTTTTGTGGTATATTTAAGTGAAAACCATTTCAACTAAACTTAGTCCGCCCCAAAACTTCCTAATATCCGAAATCATCATAATCCGAACTATTTCTGATTTGCTCTGCCTTAGAAACCAGTCTGTAGTCCTCGTTTGAAAAAAATGCATTTTCCACTCTTATTTACAGACTTAAATGACTATCTGCCAATACTTTCTTTTCTTCAAATTCCTTTTCCGGAAGACAAACAAAATTTACAATTGCTAAATACTTTTCAGCAAACTCTGCCTTATGATTTGATATAGAAAAAATCACCAGATTTTCTTTATCTCCTGCTTATCCACCAAGTTTCCATCATAACTTACTACCCTTTCTTGAAACTTGGCCCAACCATTTAACAACGTAATCCCTATTTCGCCATTATAGTCATAAACCTTTCTA
>DKXQ01000059.1 GCA_002493085.1 Lachnoclostridium sp. UBA7122 | reverse complement strand
CATACTGGCTTACAACGCAAAATGTGCTACTAAATTAAAATATTTGACTTGGGAAACCGTATAGTAAAAACTGCCCCACCCCTGGGGTGGTTTTTTGCTGTAACTGTTCCTCCCTGCCTTGTAATAACTGTCCTGCAAAGTGCAAGCCCTATTCCATATCCTGGACTGCCCTGGCTTCCTCCCTTGTAGAACCTGTCAAACAGATATGGCAGTTCTTCCTTTTTAAAGCCTTTGCCGCTGTCATGTATAGTAATTTCTGTATAGAGTGGATTGTCTTCACAGCCAATTTTAATACTGCCGCTGTCACCTGTGCTTTCCATACAGTTTTTCAGGATATTCTGGACTGCTTCCGAAAGCCAGCCTGCGTCGCACCAGATTTTTATATCTGCTGGCACACATATTTCTAAAGAGATGTTGTGCAGCTCCATTGGAATAAGAAATGGACGTGCTGCTGTTTTTAATATACTGTTTACACATGTCTGCTCTTTTTTGAAAATGACAATTCCTGCATCAAGACGTGACAGTTTTAGCAGCGAAGTAATAAGCCAGTCCATCTGTACAAACAGCTCTTCCATTTCACGCACCAGGTTTTTCTGTCTGCTGTCATCTGTTCCTTTTTCAACCAGTGACAGGATTATACTTGCAGATGTAAGCGGTGTGCGCAGCTGGTGGGCAATATCTGCAAGTGAGCTGGCGAGATGCTCTTTTTCTCTTTTTAATGCATTATTTTGTTCACGTATGCATATTGTCATTTTAGTTATTTCGCTTTCAAGTATGGAAAGCTCACCTTCACGTGCTTTACTGATATACAAATGTCCGCCACCGTGCAGCACAGTATCAATATGGTCTGAAAGCTGTGCAATTATTTTATACCTTATGTTTGTAAACACAAAAAATGCCACTCCATATACAGTGGCAGAAATAACGGACAGCACGCCAGCCGCAAAATTTATGGCAAATCCTGCTGTAATGCTTATAGCTGTTATTATTGCAAATAAAGCCGCAAATTTCTTTATTTCCCTGTTACGAAACATCACTGTTTCCCCTCCCTCCCAGGCGGTATCCTGTGCCACGTACTGTTAAAATAATCTGTGGGTGTGCAGGGTCGTCTTCAATTTTTTCGCGCAGACGCTTAATATATACTGTCAGTGTATTATCGTTGACAAATTCACCTGCCGCATCCCACAACTCATCTAACAGGCGGCTTCTTGTGATAACACCTTGCGGACAGCCGGTAAATACCAGCAGCAGCCGGTATTCCAGCGCAGATAGAAAAATTTCCCTGCCATCCTTTTTTACAATGCCTTTCTCTGTATCTACAGAAAGCCCGCCAATTTCAAAAACAGGCTGTAAGCGCCCTGATTTTCTTAGGGCATTGCCAATCCGGGCAACCAGTTCACGTGGACGGAATGGTTTAGTTATATAGTCATCTGCACCTATATTAAGACCAGTAACAACACTGGATTCATCACCAGAAGCTGTAAGAAATATAACAGGTATATCCTGTACCTGTTTAATCTCTGTGCAGACCACAAATCCACTGCCATCAGGCAGGGAAATATCTACAAGCGCCAGGTCAAATCTATTCTTATCAAGCATTGTGCTGGCTTCTTTCTGTGATGCAGCATGAAGGACAGTAAATCCCTCCTGGCAGAGTAAAAGTGTAAGGTTTTTTGCAATTTTTTTATCATCCTCAACTAAAAATATCCGCTTCAAAGTTTTTACCATCCTTTCCAGGGTTTAATAATTCTATAACATATCATCACGCAGTGCATCTATAATATTTTCTTTCTTTATTTTACTGACTGCATACATCATAGTGATAAATATTACAAAAAGCACACTAAAGATACTGATTCCTATAGCTGCCCATGGAATTATAAAGTCAATTCCATCTGCTCCTCCTTTAAGCATGCCCTGGTAAACCAGCCATGAGATAAATATTGACAGTGGAAGCCCATAAAGCAGTGCCCTTATGCCATAAAACATACACTCAAAACGCATCATTTTGTTAAAATCCCTGTCAGACATGCCTACAGAGCGCAGCATTGCCAGTTCACGCCTGCGCAGCCTGATATTCGTGGAAATTGTATTAAATACGTTGGCAACTGCAATAAGTGAAATCATAACAATAAAAATATATGCGAACACATTGGCAATAAATATCATATTAGTATTTTCTTCCATCAATTTATTTAGGTTGTATATAGTATAACTGGCAACAATGCTCTCCCCCATAATAATTTTTTCTATTGCAGATACGGACTGTGAAGCCTGTTTTGAACAAAATGTTATGCCTTTCATATCTACAATACCGCCTGACGCATCAAACTCTGCCTTTCTTGAGTATGGTACATTTATAACAAACATATAATTGTTATCCCTGCGTCTTGCCGGGTCTGGAAGTATATCGCATGGCTCATAACTGGCAAATTCTACACTTATGTCTTTGCCCTGTGCTGGTGCGCCATCTGCGCCAGGGATAATATTTAAATCCATTGATGAAGCTGCAAACATATCCAGAAACTCATCTGCTTCATGCATCCTGTTGTTGTTTATAGCTATTTTAGCAACAGACAACAGTCTGGAATCTGGTCCAGTATATTCTTTTTCTGGAAGTCCAAGTTTTTTAACATAGCCCATATAAACGCTGTCTTCCAGAAATTGTACATCTATTATAAGCCTGGCTGTTTCATCAGGACTTTTAAGCCCCAGTTCTTTACGGAAAGCATCTGAAAGAGACGAAGCTTTAACATTACAGTAATATGTCATAACTGCCTGGTATGAGCTATTGTAGACACCATCTGCAGTTTTTAGTTTGTCAAAAAGTGCCAGCATTTTGTCATCTTCCATATCTTTTGTGGCAAAACCGATATTATAATTGGTATACACTACTGCCCGTTCTGACGTTTGCTGCAGTTCTGTTACAAAAGAACTGACTGTTATAAACAGCACTATGCTTAGAATAAGCGATAATACTATGCTGCGGTAGCGTTTTTTATTTCTTTTAAAATTTTTTAATGCAAGTGTACCTTCAAGCCCATATATACGTTGTAAAGTTTTTGATGTTTTTACATTCTTAGCTTCTATCATAACTTCATTTGTCTGGCGGATACACTCCATTACAGGAGTTTTTGCAGCCTTGTGTGCTGGTATATAAGCTGAGATAAGTATTGTCACCAGGCTTGCTGCTGCCGCTGCTGCCAGTGCTGGTACTGACACTACAAGCTCTAATGGAACAGAATCGTACATAACATTGTTAAAGTTTTCAGACACAAATGGAAGTACACTACCTATAATTCCTATGCCTGCCAGTATGCCAAGCGGAATACCTGCCACAGCAATACAAAGCCCTTCAAAAAGCACCATGCCCCGCAGCTGCCTTGCAGTAGCGCCAACAGACATAAGTATGCCAGACTGGTGCATACGCTCATTCACTGAAATATTAAATGTATTATAAATTAAGAATACAGAGCCAGCCATAATAATAACTACTACAATAATTCCAACGGAATACAAAAGCATATTAAATATCTTATCTTGTGAAGAAGCACCCATAAACCTTAACACATTATCATTAAAAATATAAGAGCTTCCATTAGCTGTACTGTCTGCATAAGTCATTGCACTTTGTGGTTTTTTAAGCTTGGCAAATAAGCTTAAACTGTCCGTCTGGTTTTGTGTGTCCATCTTTGTTATAAGTGTATATCCGGCAGCAGAACGCTCTTCAAATGAAGGCCTCTGGCAGATGCCAGTTACAGTATATGTTTTTTCCTCTAAAGATACCAATGTTTCTTTGCCAGAACGGTATGGGTCATGCTGCCCAAGTTCTTCTTCCCCTGACATGCGTCTTCCAACTGCAAGTGTAATCTTATCACCTACCATATAAGAAACACCGCCATTGGCTGCAACACTTCCTGAAACAAGGATTTCACTGCTATTTTCTGGCAGTCTGCCAGACATCAGGTTAACAGGCAGGACATTAAAGGTTTCATCACCGTATCCAGCTATAAAAAGATATGGCTTATCCGGGTTTTTTCCACCTTCAAGCATTGCATATCCGGTATTCTGGAATACTGCAGTCCTTACAGTTTCTTTATTGTTACGCTGTTCTTGTACAAATTTGGAATCCACATTTATAAAAGCAACATGCCAGTCTCCATACTTGCTGACAGCTCCACGCACCATATAGTCAAGTAATGAAACACCAAGTGTGGCCACTGCTGTAATCATCGCTGCTGATAAGGCAGCACCAATAATTGTTACTAATGTCCGTGCATGGCTTTTTCTTATTCCCTGCAGGGCAACCTTATTAAAAACATTCATGTATGTGCCACCTGCCTTTCATCACGTACCACCTGTCCATCTGCAACAGTAATGATACGTTCTGCCTGTAAGGCAATGTTTTCATCATGAGTGACAAGAAGCAAGGTCTGCCCATACTTTTTATTGCTTTCTTTAAGCAGTTTTATAATTTCATATCCATTGCGGCTGTCAAGTGCACCTGTTGGCTCATCCGCAAGCATGACTGCCGGGGAATTCATCAGCGCACGTCCGATAGCAACACGCTGCTGCTGGCCGCCTGAAAGCTGGTTTGGCAGATGCTCTCTGCGCTTCTGAAGCCCAAGCAGTTCAAGCAGGCTGTCAAGCCTTTCTTTGTTGACTTTCCTCCTGTCCATCAGAACGGGCAGTGTGATATTTTCTACTACATTTAATGTCGGGATAAGATTGTTAAACTGATAAACCAGCCCAACCTGCCGTCTGCGGAAAATTGCAAGCTGTTCATTATCCCCAGCATAGACATCCTGGCCATCTACATATACTTTTCCACTTGTAGGCATATCTACCCCCGCTATAATATGAAGCAATGTAGATTTGCCAGAGCCAGATGAACCTATAATTGAAACAAACTCTCCCTTTTCAACTGTAAGCGAAACATGGTCAAGTGCTGTGACCTTGCCATCACCTGTACCATAGACTTTGCATAAGTTGACAGCTTTTAAAAACTCCATTATGTCAGCCTCCTTATTTATAATTTATATATTGCCATTAATAACAATATATATATCATAAAGCTTCAAGCTTACATTATCCTGACTTTTAAGTGAGAGTTTAGTCACTTTTTTAAGATTTTCCAATAGCAGCCAGTTCTTGCAAAAGTTTCTGGAAGTCTTCTTCTTTAAATGTAGTTCCGCCAAATGAACGCATTCCACGCAAAGGCATATATTTCATCATAGCTTTTGTCATATCATCAGAAATAGCTTCTTTAGAAACTGAATCTTCTTCTGCATTGCCACTTACAGACTGCTTTACCATTGTAATTAAAGGCTCAAGAAGTGCTTTTGCCTGCTCATCTTCCAACAGGTCGCCAAACAGCGAATTTTCATCATAATGCTTTGGAAGTGTGTTACAGGACTGTATATACACTTCTTTACTACATGCAATATTTCTTGAAGACTGCCCTGCAAGAATATCATATGCACCACTTTCTACATGCCAGTCATGTATTTCAGTGTTCCAGTATGCAAATGCCCTGCTGTCAAGCTCAAATACAACCGTTTTCTTTTCACCTGGATTTAAAGCAACCTTTTCAAAGTCTTTAAGTTCTTTTACAGGTCTTATAATTTTGCTTTCCTTTGGTGCAATATATAACTGCACAACTTCCTTGCCAAAACAGTCCCCGGTATTTTCAACATCTACTGTAACTTTTAGCATTTCTTTATCTGTAAGCTTTTCTTTGTCCAGTTTCAGATTACTTAAAGCAAATGTTGTATAAGAAAGACCATGACCGAATGGATAAAGCACATCCATTTTTTTCTTATCATAGTAACGGTAACCTGTAAAAATTCCTTCGCGGTATTCTGTTACATCTTTTTCACCAAAATAATAAAGATAAGATGGATTATCCTCCAGTTTCAGAGGAAAAGTTTCTGGCAGTTTCCCACAAGGGTTCTTTATGCCATATAATACGTCCACAACTGCTGAGCCTGCAGCCTGTCCGCCAAGATATGCCTCTAAAATTGCCGCAACATCCTTTTCCCATGGCATTTCAACAGGCGAACCGTTATAAAGTACAACAACTGTATTTTTATTGGCACCCGCAACTCTTCTAATAAGTTCTTCCTGCCCTTGTGGCATCTTCATATGGCTTCTGTCATATCCTTCTGATTCATATGCATCTGGAAGTCCTGCAAAGACAACTGCTACGTCAGACTCTGCTGCAAGGTTTACAGCTTCTTTTGCCAGTTCCTCATCTATAACATCTTTATCTAAAGAATAGCCTTTTGCATATGAAACCTGGTATTTACAAACTGCTTCATCAACAGAATTATCTACACAAAAACTGTTAATATGTGAACTTCCACCGCCCTGGTAACGCGGCTTTTTAGCAAATTCCCCAATAAAAGCAACTTTTTGGGTTTTATTAAGCGGAAGTACATTGTTATCATTCTTTAACAGTACCATACACTCCGCTGCAGCTTCCCTGCTAAATGCATGGTCTGCTTCTTTATCCCATACAGCATTTTCCTGCCTGTTTTCAATATATTTGTATACAATATTTAAAATGCGCTCCACAGCAACATCAACAACCTCTTCTGGAAGTTCACCAGATTTTACAGCATCTACAATTTTTTTATCGTTAATTCCGCCCGAAGATGGCATTTCAAGTTCAAGCCCTGCCCTTATTCCTTTAACCCTGTCATTAACTGCACCCCAGTCAGACATTACAAAGCCTTCAAAGCCCCATTCATCACGCAGGATATCTGTAAGTGCTGTTTTATTTTCTGATGCATAAGTTCCATTTACTTTGTTATAAGAACACATAACTGTCCATGGCTGTGCTTCCTTAACTGCTTTTTCAAAAGCTGGCAGATAAATTTCACGCAGAGTCCTCTCATCTATCCTGGAATCTGATGACATGCGGCGGTGTTCCTGGCTGTTTGCCAGAAAATGCTTGATGCTTGTGCCAACTCCTTTACTTTGCACTCCTTTTACATGGCTTACTGCCATTTCACCTGCAAGATAAGGGTCTTCACTAAAATATTCAAAATTGCGTCCACACAATGGAGAACGCTTTATATTCATAGCAGGTCCTAAAATCACGCCAAGGTCTTCTGCCTGGCATTCATTGCCTATTGTTTCACCAACATGCCTTAAAAGCTCCCTGTCAAAAGATGCTGCCAATGCACATCCTGCTGGAAAACAGACTGCCTTAATGCTTTCATTTATTCCAAGATGGTCACTCTTGTCATCCTGCTTTCTAAGCCCATGAGGGCCATCACTTACCATCATGGCTGGAACTGACAGCCTGTCAACAGGTTTTGTATGCCATGAATCCATACCTGAACACAGGGAAGCTTTCTCTTCTAATGTCATTTCTTTTACTAACTTTTTTACATCCATTTAACTTAAATCCTCCATTTATATTTATATAATATTATTCTGCCCATGCAACAGCACGTGCCAGCCCTGTCCAAAAAGAACAGCCTGCTGGCCGCCTGCCGCACTTCCAATAAGAACAGGCCGGAGTCTCCAATGCTTTTAAAGTTCAAACTTATTTATCAGTTCGTTTAATACTACAGTCTGGTTGGCAAGCTGTTCTGATGTTGCATAAGTTTCTTCTGATACTGCAGAATTATCATTTACTCCCTGGGAAATCTGGTTAATTCCTGCCCGGATTTGTTCCATATTTTCTGCCTGAAGTATTGTTTTTTCAGCAGTATTCTTAATAATATTATTTACATTATTTACTGCATCTACAGATTTTTCTAAAGAAACCATAACATTTCCTGCAATTTCATTTCCTTTGTTAATTTCTTCCATAGAAACTCCTATCAGCTCTTTTGTCATGTTTGCCGCTTTTGAACTTTCTGAAGCCAGCTTCCCAATTTCATCAGCAACCACTGCAAAACCTTTCCCAAGTTCTCCTGCACGGGCAGCTTCTATAGAGGCATTAAGCGATAACAGGTTTGTCTGTTCTGCAATTTCTTCTATCGTCTGGATAATCCCGACAACTTTCTGTGATGTTTCACGTATTTCATTCATAGCATTCATCATCATTTTCATATTGTCCTGGTTCTTTTCCATCATATCTGTAACATGTACTGTTGCCTCTACTGAAAGTTCTGCATCCCTGCGGTTTTCCTGTACCTGCCCTGCAACCTTATCAGTTGTTGCAGCAAGCTGTTTTACAGAATCTGCCTGTGTCTGCGCACCCTCTGCAAGCATCTGGGAAGCCTCTGCGAGTTCTGATGCCCCAATTGACACCTGGCTGGAACTGTCATTAATGCCCTGCATCACATCATGCATAGAAGCTGATATATTAAGTAAAGCATCTTTTATTTTCTTAAACTCACCAACATAGTCATTTTTCAGCTCAATATTTAGTTTGCCTCCTGAAATCCTGTCCAGGACTTCTGCTGTCTCATCTATGTATACAATGTATTCCTTAAGCCGGGCTACTGTCTTGCCGATAGACTCTCCCAGTTCACCAATCTCATCCTCTGATGTTATCTCAAGCTGTACATCCAAATCTCCTGCAGCAAGCTGTTGTGCTATATGGTTCAGTTCTTTAATAGGCTTTGACAGGTTTGCTGCACTCTTCTTTATATTAAGCACAATTAAAAAAATCCCTGCTATAAATACAACAGCCAGTGCAGCCATCATTTCTATTAACTGTGCATAGTACTCAAGAAATGGCATATTGCTGATTACTGTATAGCCAGTTTTGCCAACTGGTCCTGCTACACCGTACTTCTTCGTACCTCCTGTTTTATATTTCAGGAAATTTTCTTCTCCTGATGCCACTGTATCCTTGACATTCTGTGATATATCTATCTCTGAAATATTTTTCTGCTTCATTTCTTCCTGTGGATGGTAAAGAATTGCTCCTTCAGCAGAAAGCAGGAAAACGTATCCATTATTCCCTATCTTATATTTATCCATAATACTGTCCAGATGATCCAGCGAAACGTCAACACCTGCTACACCAATTACTTCCCCACCAGTTCCATTATAAACCGGAGTTACAGCACTTAAAATCACTTTCTGGCTGGCAGGGTCTGTATATGGTTCTGTAAGTACTGTACTGCCTGTCTCCATACATGGCTTATACCATACACGTTCCGTAAATTCCCAGTCATCCCCCGATGTATATCCATCGGACTGTGTTAAAACATTGGCATCCATATCTGCAATCCAGGTAGTCATAATATTTTCAGAATCCGTTTCTACAATATTAACCAGATTCTGCTTTACAGTATCCATTTTTTCTGTTTCTAAAATATTGTCCCCTGCCTTTGTCTCTGTCAGTACATATTGTATCTCTGGATTAACTGCCAGATGCGCCGATGTTTTTGCATATTCTTCCAAAAAACCAGTAAGCTGGTTCGCTGCTGACTCAGACTGCAATGCCAGTTCTGACTTTTTAGATGCTACAATAATCCACTGTACCATAAAAATAGCAACTACTGCTACCACTAAAAATACAATCAGTACACTTTCCCCAACCTGTACAAAGATTTCGTCTGCAATCCGCCTCTTTGAATGTGCTTTTTTTCTGTTCTTTCTGTTCTTTTGCCCCATAAAAATTACCTGCCCTCTCTTTCTTTTTATTTAAAAATATTTTTAATATTTTTATTATACTATTTTCTTCACCACTTTACAATTTTTGGGT
>DKXQ01000066.1:439-9987 GCA_002493085.1 Lachnoclostridium sp. UBA7122 | reverse complement strand
TAAGAACTTTGAAATTGCCATGCCAATATCTAAACTTTCGTATACCCAGATAAAGTTATACTATCTAAAAAGAAAAAATAAGTTGTATTATTGACACAAGTAAGTTATACTATCTTCATACAGTATTTCAATATGGTTTGTAAGTTTTAAATTGAACAAAAGAATGGAGGAGTATATATGAAAAAAAAGATTTTAGCTGTTATATTTGCAGTTTCACTGGCATCAGCAAGTGTAATACCAGCAATTCCGCTAAATAGTCCATCTGTTACTGTGGAAGCTGCTAAAAAGAAGCAGCCATCTGTTAAAAAGATACGTAAAGCTATAGCAGATAAATATGGTGAAAGTTATGTGCCAGATGTATCACTGACAGATTCTGAAATCACACAGCGTTATGGAATCAAATCTTCATGGTATTCAGATATTTCAGCAGAAGTACCAATGATTAGCAATAATGTTGATACTTTAGTTATAGTTAAAGCTAAGAATAAAAATACAAGGAAGAAGATTAAAAAACAACTGGTATCTTACAGGCAGAAGCAGATTGATGAAACTATGCAGTATCCTATGAATATCCCAAAAGTACAGGCTTCAAAGGTATATGTAAAGGATAATTATGTGTTTTTTATAATGCTTGGATTTATTGACAGCAGTTTAGAGGAGACAGGAACTGATGAACAGCTTATAGAGGCATACAAAGCTGAAAACAAAAAGGCTGTGGATGCTATTAATGCATTATTTAAATAGATAAGCGGAGGATTTTATATGGTATTTAGCAGTCTGTTGTTTTTATTCCGCTTTTTGCCATCTGTCCTGTTTATTTATTTTATAGCACCAGGATGTATGAAAAATACATGGAAAAACCTGGTGCTGTTTTTATCAAGCCTTTTATTTTATGCATGGGGAGAGCCTGTGTATATAATTTTAATGCTTTTTTCAACTGTGGTGGACTATATAAATGGCGGACTGGCAGGGTATTTTATAAATAAGAATAAAAAAGGAACAGCAAAGATTTTTGTACTTTTATCAGCAGTTATTAATCTGTCACTGCTTGGAGTGTTTAAATATTCAGGATTTGTTGTCAGTTTATGGAATGATATCAGTGGTGCAGACATTAAGATAAAAGAGCTTGCACTGCCTATAGGCATATCGTTCTACACATTCCAGACCATGTCATATACAATTGATATATACCGCAGGGAGGCAGAGCCAGAGAAAAATATTATAAACTTCGGGGCTTATGTTGCGATGTTTCCACAACTTATAGCAGGTCCGGTTGTAAGGTTTAAAGATGTTTCTGTGATGTTGCGGGAGAGAGATATTACAATAGAAAAGATATCTTATGGCGTAATCCGCTTTGTGACAGGACTTGGCAAAAAAGTTATTCTTGCAAACCAGGCAGGGGAAGTTTTTAAAACTGTTACATCATATTCTTCTTTAAAACTTACTACGGTATCTGCATGGTTTGGATTACTTATGTTTGCATTGCAGGTCTATTTTGATTTTTCAGGATATTCTGATATGGCTATAGGGCTTATGTCTGTATTTGGCTTTAAAATTCCTGAAAATTTCAATTATCCGTTTATGTCAAAAAGTATAACAGAGTTTTGGCGCAGGTGGCATATATCACTTGGTACATGGTTTAAGGAGTATTTATATATACCACTTGGCGGCAGCAGAAATGGCAATATGCGTACTTTCCTGAATATATTTATTGTATGGTTTCTGACAGGGCTATGGCATGGGGCAGGCCTGAATTTTATAGCATGGGGAATATATTTTTGTCTGTTTTTAATAATAGAAAAGTTGTTTTTACTAAAAATTTTCAAAAGACTTCCATCATTTATAAGCCATATATATGCACTGGCTGTCACTTATTTTAGTTTCCTGCTTTTTGGATGGGATGATATAACAGGCCACAGGATATTTGTAAAAGCAATGGCAGGAATGGCGGATGCAGGATTTATTAATAAAGGCACTTTATATCTTATTATTAGTAATGCTGTGCTTTTAGTGTTACTGGCTGCCGGCTGTACAAATCTTCCTGCCAGGGCAGGGACATGGCTTTGCGGTAAGAATGAGCTTTGTGCCAGTTTACTACAGACATTGTTTGTAGCAGCAGTGTTTATTATATCAGTTGCATATCTGGTAAATGGGACATATAACCCGTTTTTATATTTCAGGTTCTAAATATGAGAGGATTATAATTTTTTATGAAGCGTTTACTTAAGCTGCTGCCAGCGGCAGTATTTTTTGTCATGCTTTTTGCTGTTAT
Source organism: Lachnoclostridium sp. UBA7122 (assembly GCA_002493085.1). Classification (GTDB taxonomy): domain Bacteria; phylum Bacillota; class Clostridia; order Lachnospirales; family Lachnospiraceae; genus Butyribacter. The sequence continues at coordinate 7,715 of DKXQ01000066.1, read as the reverse complement.
GGCTGCAGGTATTCTGCAAAAGGATAAAACATATTCTCCAACGGAAAACAGAATGTTGCAGCAGTTTCCAAAGCTTTCTGTAAAAAGGGTTTTTAATGGCAAGTTCCAGAAAAAGTATGAATTATATCTTAGTGACCAGTTTCCGGCAAGGGATTCGTGGATTAAACTACAGACAGCATCAGAGAGGGCATTTGGCAAAACAGAGTCTAATGGTGTGTATTTTGGCAAAGCTGGGTATCTTCTGGAAAAGTATACAGAAGAAAGCCTGGATGCTAAAAATATTAATAAAAATATTAATGTGCTTGCAAAGTTTGTAAAACAGGCTTTAAAGTCTTCTGATGTTAAGGTTATGATGGTGCCATCTAAGACATATACATTGGAAAATTACCTTCCAGGTTTTGCAGAAACGTATGATGAAAGCATTTTTTATAACAAATTAGAAAAAAAACTTCCAGGCAATGCTCTTATACCTGTTTATGATATTTTATATAGACACAGGGAGGAAGATATTTTTTACAGGACTGACCACCACTGGACAACTCTAGGTGCATGGTATGGATATACATCTTATCTGAAGTCATGCGGCAAAAGTGTGGATGCTGCACAAAAGAAGAAAAAATTTAAAAGGGTTTCTGAGGATTTTCTTGGAACGACATATTCTAAAGTAAACATGTATACTAAAAAAGATATGATAGATATTTATGAGCCAGCAGATAAAATGAAAATTATATATAATCTTGGTGAAAAGACAGATGATACTTTTTACCAGATGAAATATATAAAGGAAAAGGACAAGTACAGTGTATTTTTTGGAGGAAACCAGGCACTTTTAGAGATATCAGGCAGTAATAAGAATAAAAAAACCCTTCTTGTCATAAAAGATTCCTTTGCTAACTGCCTGCTGCCATTTCTTGCAGAAGATTACGGAAAAGTGGTAGCAGCGGACCTGCGCCATCTTAATGTGGGTTTACCGGTACTTTTAAAGAAGTTTAAACCAACAGATGTACTTGTGCTTTACAATACTATCCAGTTTATGCAGGACACAGGGTTTGCAGGCAAAGAGCTGGGATAAGTTGTATACAATATAGGAGATTAAAAATGAACCAGGTAAAGATTATTAAAAGAAAAAAGTATTTTGCTGCAGGTATTTTATGCATACTGGTATTTGTTTTGGCACTTTTTGCCAGCAGCATGTTTCCAGGAAAGACAAGTAGTGCAAAGCAGGAGTTTATAGTGGGGTTTGACGCAGAGTTTCCGCCATATGGCTATATGGATGAAAATGGTGAGTACACAGGTTTTGATTTGGATTTGGCAGCTGAGGTCTGTAAACGCAGGGACTGGACTCTGGTAAAACGTCCTGTAATATGGGATTCTAAGGACTCAGAACTTGAGACAGGTGCAATTTCGTGTATCTGGAACGGATTTACGATGAATGGACGTGAGAGCCAGTATACATGGTCAACCCCATATGTTGATAATTCACAGGTAGTTATAACCAGAAAAGATTCAGGCATTATGAAACTTTCAGACCTGTCTGGAAAGGTTCTGGCAGTACAGGCTGATTCATCAGCACTTGCTGCTCTTGAAGGTTATGATGCTACTGATGAAAATAAGGCACTTGCTGCATCATTAAAAGACCTCCAGCAGGTGGAAAACTATAATTCAGCATTTATGAATCTTGAGAGTGGCATGGTTGATGCTATCGCAATGGATATTGGAGTTGCTGCATACCAGCTTTCTGCAAAGGATGATACATTTTTAATGCTTGATGAAAAACTTTCATCAGAAGAGTATGGCATAGGCTTTAAACTTGGCAATACAGAACTCAGGGATGAAGTACAGCTTACGCTTTTAGAGATGCTTGAAGATGGGACATTTGATAATATAGTCAAAAAGTGGGGACTTGAGGACAGTGCATGTCTTAGTAAAGAAGATACTACATATATAGATGGAAGCCAGGTACCCGTGCCAGGCAGCAGCAAAAAAAATAATGAGAGTGCAAGTAATGCAGACAGCAGCACTGTACAGGCAAGTGGCGGTGCTAAGGTAAAAAAGTTAGGCATTACAGAGATTATAAAGCAGCTTTCTTCTGGCATTACAGCTACAATTAGTGTATTTGTGCTTACTCTTTTGTTTGCAATGCCTCTGGGGCTTGTTATAGCAGCTGTAAGAATGTCACGGTTTAAGATACTTGAGTGGATAGCAAAGATTTATATATCCATTATGAGAGGAACGCCGCTTATGCTGCAGCTTCTTGTCGTATTTTTCGCACCTTACTATGTATTCCGGATTTCTATGCCTTATTCATACCGTTTTTATGCTACAATAATTGGTTTTTCATTAAATTATGCAGCGTATTTTGCAGAGATATACCGCTCAGGCATACAGGGCATCCCACAGGGACAGAGGGAAGCCGCACAGATTATGGGGTACAGCAAAGGCCAGACATTTTTCAGGATAATATTCCCACAGATGGTTAAACGTGTGCTGCCTCCTGTAACAAATGAAATTATAACACTTGTAAAGGATACATCTCTTGCATTTGTACTTTCATATACAGAAATGTTTACACTGGCAAAACAGATTGCAGCAGGGCAGACATCGCTATTTCCTCTGTTTGTGGCAGGAGTATTTTATTATGTATTTAACTTTATTGTTGCTTTTGTTATGGAAGGAATTGAAAAACGTCTTGATTATTACAGATAAATGGAGGACTTGGAATGAGTGTCTTAGAGCTGGAAAATATTAAAAAGAGTTTTGGCAGCAAAGTTGTATTGCAGGATATAACTTTGAAAGTTGATGAAGGAGAAGTAGTTTCAATTATAGGACCATCAGGCTCAGGCAAATCAACACTGCTTAGATGTGCAACATTTCTTGAGCATATTGATAATGGCGCAATTACATATACTGGCCAGAAAGTTGTGGCAAAAAGTGCACAAGGTGCTGTCTATCCTTCAAAGAAAGAAATACAGCGGGCATGTGCAAATTTTGGGCTTGTATTTCAGAATTTTAACCTGTTCCCACACTTTTCAGTGCTTAAAAATATTGCTGATGCACCTATTGTAATACAAAAAAGAAATAAAGTGGAAGTGTACAAAGAAGTAAGGGAATTATTACAAAAAGTTGGAATCGGGGATAAGGAAAATTCATATCCCTGTGAACTTTCAGGCGGGCAGCAGCAGCGTGTTGCTATTGCAAGGGCACTTGCACTTCATCCTAAAATGCTGTATTTTGATGAACCAACATCAGCACTTGACCCAGAGATTACAGCTGAAATCCTGCGGGTTATGAAAGAGCTTGCAGCAGAGAAGATGACCATGGTAATAGTAACACATGAAATTGATTTTGCAAAAGCTGTTTCAGACAGGGTAGTATTTATGGATGGTGGCATGGTTGTTGAAGAAGGGACGCCTGAAGAAGTTATCAGTAATCCTAAAAATGAACGTACAAAAACTTTTTTAACTAAACTCAGTGTTTAATGCAGGACTACTTCCCACACCATTTTTTGTTATCATCATATATTAGTTAATATGCAGATTTATGTGAGAGGATGGTAACATATAATGGTATATTTGGATAATGCTGCGACTACGCCGGTACATCCTGGAGTTCTTAAAGCGATGCTTCCATATCTGGATAAGCAGTATGGCAATCCGTCAGGCATTTATGAATTTGCGGAAAAAAGCAAGGCAGCAATTGATGAAGTGAGGAAGATAATTGCTAGAAGCATAAATGCAGAGCCTGAAGAGATATATTTTACAAGTGGGGGAACAGAGTCTGACAACTGGGCTTTAATTGGCATGGCAGAGACCTTAAAAGACAGAGGAAGACATATTATAACAACATCTATAGAACATCATGCAGTTATCAATACATGTGAATATTTAAAACAGCGTGGATATAATATAACTTATCTGGATGTCAACAGTGATGGAATTATAAATCTTAACCAGCTTCAGGAGGCTATAAGGAAAGACACAATTTTAATTAGCATAATGTTTGCTAATAATGAAGTAGGAAGCATACAGCCTGTGAAAAAAATCGGGGAAATTGCACATAAAAACAATATTTGTTTCCATACAGATGCAGTCCAGGCATATCTTCATACGGGAATTGATGTAAGAAAGATGAATATTGATATGATGAGTGCAAGTGCCCATAAGTTCAGAGGTGCTAAAGGATGTGGATTCTTATATATAAGAAATGGCATAAAACCCGCAGTATTTATGCATGGAGGAAAGCAGGAATCTGGAATAAGGGCAGGTACGGAAAATGTACATGGAATAGTGGGAATGGGAGAAGCTGTTAAGATTGCATTAGAAAATATGCGTGGAAATATGATTTATGTCAGGAATATGAGAAACTATCTTTTATACAGAATTGAACATGAAATTCCCTATGTAGTACTTAATGGTTCAAGGCATATGCGGCTTCCAGGAAACCTTAATGTAAGTTTTCTGGGGATTGAAGGACAAAGCCTGTTAGTAATGCTTGATATGGATGGAATATGTACGTCAAGTGGCTCAGCATGTACAGCAGGGCTTGGCGGTGGTTCACATGTCCTTAAAGCTTTAGGTGCTGATGGCGACAGGCTTAAAGGCGCATTAAGAATGACACTGGATGCACAGAATACTATGGAAGAGATGGATTATGTTGTGTGCAGGCTTAAAGAAAATGTAGCTGCACTACGTGACAATATTTAGGGCGGCCGCCTGGGTCTGGATGAAGCACGCAGTGGTGCAAATCTGAAAAACCAGATTAAAGCACCAGCGGCTTCAAACATCTTGTTTAATTAAATATAACATCCCCGATATCAGTTTCAATTTCTATACTATAAGAGGATGAACCAGAAGCAGGCTGGTAATAGTATTTCTTATGGTTTTTTCCGTTATAATGGACTGAGCCTACATCTGTTGACAAGTCGATTTCATAACCAGATATATCAATATTATTTGTATCCAGTTTAACATCGCCAACATCATTATATATATCTATATCTTTAAATTCACAAGTTTCTATCTTTATATCACCAGTATCAGTTTCTGCACTGAAGTTGCCAAGATTTGATGTGCGTGCATTGATATTTCCTACATTGCCCTGTATATCTGATGACTCAAAGCTGCATGATTCAACAGTTATATCCCCTACATCTGCATCAACCGTAATATCACCGCTTTCTATATTATACATACTGATATTACCTACATTTGATGAAATATCTGTACTGTTTAGAACGGTACCTGTAGGAACTGTAAGAATCATACTGCATTTATTATTACTTCCCGGCCACCGGACTTCTGGCTGTTCCAGGTTAAATGTCCTGCCTTTTACTGACATGTCAGGTTTAAGATATGCCAGGCAGTCATACTCAAGATGGTATGTATCCCCAGTATTAATAGTAACATCCATTACACTGGTATCAATTTCAATTTTATCAAATGCACTTAAATCTTCAGAATATGTTACATGGCTGCGGTCACGCCTGTAACTGTCATCATTAGTAATAAAACCCCATATATCTCCTAAGATGCTGTGGCCTCCAAACCAGACGTTGCCAAACCATCCAGCTATATGGTAAACTGAACCTATAATTATACAGATAACAGTAACAATAGCTAAAATTGTCAGATATAATGTTTTTTTCATAAAGACCTCCCTATAATCCAATGGTTCACTGTTTTTTTAATATACCATTTAAAACAGCACTTATTATTCCAGCTATTGGCCAGACAATCCATGTATACCACCAGTCAAAACTTAGAAAGCTCCATATCAGATATATGCATGTAACTGTTGGCCAGTACACAGACATTATTGTAGCAGCTTCTGGAGTTATATATTTTGCCTCTGGATGCTGGGATGACACATAATTACCGCTGACGGTTGAAGCACTGTTTAGTTTCAGGATACTTTCATAGGTGTTATTAATACTGCTGCACAAAACAATCATAAATACACCTATAGCAACAAGTAAAAATAATATACCACCTGATATGTCATCCATATCAAATCCATGGAAAGATATATCCAGTTCATCAATTACTGCAGCAGGTACAAAACTTACTACACATAATACAATGCCAATGGTCATAAGAAGTGCATATGTAGGCACATATTTCTCTTTCTGTTCATGGACATAGTTAGTAGTTGCAAAATCAATAGTACAAAGTTCATGTTTAAGAAAATCCCATCGGTGCATAATAATAGATGAATAAACAAAAAGCATAACGGCTGCTGCAATACTGCCCATAAGAAAAATTATTCCAAATGCATAGGATATATCTATAGCATCGCAGAAAATTGCACCAGCAGGGCTTATTATACAGAGAAGAACTCCTAAAGCAAGCTTATATGCATAATTTATGCGTTCATGCAGGTAGCGTTTTATTTCGTCCATAGTAACATGGCGTCTTGTAATATCTTCTTTATTAGATACTACATTTTTTATTCCAAGGTCTTCTGAAATCTCATCAAGATTGCCGAATTCTGAAATAACAGTTCCTACAGCTTCATTGTCACTTTTTCCATCTGCTATAAGTTCATTGTATTTATCCTCCATCATCTGCCACAATTCATTTTTAGCATGTAGCACTTCTGGAGTGTTTGGCAGGTTTGCAAACATCGCTTCTAGATAGTTTCTGATCGTCTCCATAATTTCCCTCCTCTAATATAAAATGACTGATAACTTCTTTTGTAAGATTCCATTCAGAACACTTGGACTGGTAATACTGGCGTCCTGAATCTGTAATGCGGTAATAAGTTCTCCGTTTTCCATTTCCTTCCTTATCTGAGGAAAAAGATTCAATATATCCATTCTTTTCCATACGGTTAAAAGCTGAATATAAAGTAGTTTCTTTTATTATATACTTTTCTTCAGTTAAGGTTTTAATCTGTTTGGATATTTCATATCCATAAGAAGGATGCTGGAGAAGGAGAAACAGTATTATAGTGTCATTGTAGCCGCGTATCACATCGCTGCTGATACTATTCATAGGTATCACTCCTTTCATACGGCTATCGTAACAACGATAATCGTTGTTACGTTTATCGTACTACGATTGACATAGTAAAAATAACATATATTTCTGGAATTGTCAAGTATAAAATTCATATATGATTTTGGCAACTTTAAACTTTAAGTTATATGGCTCTGGCAATTTCAAAATTTTTCCAGCCGGCAGCCGCTTACGCTTAAACGAAGCACGCAGTGGTGCATAAAATCTGACAGAACCAGATTTAAGCACCAGCGGCTTCATATACTGCCTTTTGGAAAAAT
>DKXQ01000066.1:0-165 GCA_002493085.1 Lachnoclostridium sp. UBA7122 | reverse complement strand
CACCAGCGGCTTCATATACTGCCTTTTGAAAAAATATTTGAAATTTGCCAGAGAATTTACTTTTTGCACAACGAATTTAGTAGAGATATATCATTATAAAAAGTACAGAAATACAAGATTTTAAAAAAAATTAAAAATAATACTGTATCAAAAAGTGTACTTTTT
>DKXQ01000275.1 GCA_002493085.1 Lachnoclostridium sp. UBA7122 | reverse complement strand
AGTTTTAGTTTACCACTTCACCTGTACAACCCCTTCATTTCATAAATCACCCGTTTATTCATAACCGCATACCTCCTTTTTCAGCATCCGCCCCATAAGAGAACCCTCCACTACAACCGGATAATCTCTTATAGTAAACAACATACCATCCTCTGGAGCCTGCACCTCATCCAGTACTTTTCCACATAGCGGATCTACAATCCGCCCTATGGTTTCCTCTTTTTTTAATTTTGCACCATGCTGTACCGTTGGAATAAACACACCTCCAACACTTGCATTCAGATAGCAGACATCCTCAGGATTTCGTGAAATAATTGGTTTTCTTACTGGTTTTACTTCTCCCTTCCAAATTCCCATCTTCTTCATCAGCTGAAAAATCCCATCTACCATTTGTTCCCCATATCTCTGTGTTATGCGCATCCCTACTCCCATTTCTACCACCAGCACCGGAGTCCCGGTATGGTTCAGGCTGTATGCAAAAGTAGATTCCAACACTGTACTTGCTCCATGTACCCAGATAAAATCAACATTAGCCTCCTCTGCCATTGGCACAAGGATATCCTGGTGCAGCTCATTGATACGGATCTGCGGTATTTCTGTCAGATAAATATTGCTGGCATGTATGTCAAACACACAGTCTGAACCTGCCACATCTTCCACAATCCGGGCTACTACATACTCCATCATGCTTCCGTCAATATCTCCTGGAAACAAACGGTTCATATCCAGATCAAATGCCGGAATTCCTCTGGTAATTGAATCAATTCCCAGAGGATTCATTGCCGGATAAATATCTACAATTCCTGCCAGACATTCTTTTTTCTGTTCTATACGCCTCTGCAGTTCAAAGCATACATATTGTCCCTCTAGTTCATCTCCATGGATACCTGTGACAACACTAATGCGTTTCATATCATCCCTGGGACTCTCCGGCATAATGCGGTTTTTCCTGATTTCCAATACTTCATCTACAGGCAGCCCCACTGCTGCTATCGTTTTTATCATGTTATTCTTTCCTTTCTCACTCACGCTTTTCCACTCTCACTCACGTTTTTCCACCAGGACAGATACTGTCTGCGACTGCGCCCCTCCATTCCACATAAGCCCCCGGTTAATCGCACAATCTGCCGCATCCCTGCCATGGCCAAGTTTTATATAATGGTCTAATACCAGACAGTCATTTGTCGGGTCAAAGGCTACCCAGTGGCTGCCACAAAGCGCCTCTGCCCACGCATGGCTTGCACCCTCGCCGATAATCAGCCCACATACATAACGGGCAGGGATTCCCGCCATACGAAGCAGAGTAATATAAATATGCGTATAATCCTGGCATACGCCTCTGCCCATCTCCCATGCCTCATCTGCTGTAGTACCCACCTGGGTAGCTCCCGGCACATAGGAAAAATCCTGATGCAGCCTGTGCATCAGTGCCATACATGTTTCATAATGGCTTTTACACTTTGAAAAATCCTGTGACCTGTAATATTCCGAAAGTCCAGGACCGGGTACACACTTTCCATGGGGAACACAGAAAATACCAGTGGTTTCCTCCCTTGCCTCCTCCTCATAATCTGTCTGGAGGATTTCTACATCCCCGGCAGCCTGAAATACAAACTGATTATGAGGCTCTGTCTCACAGCCATAAACCTGCCTGTTCCCAAAAGAATCTTCTCCCCATGAATATGCCGTTTCAGGTAATACAGAAAGCTTAAGTCCTAGTAAATGCTGCCTTGCATCTTCTTTCGGAATACACTTAATTGTAAAATAACACTTGCCGGCATATTCCTCATACTTTATTTCCATCTTATACTCAAAGTGTAATACTGCCACAAAATCACTCCTAACCTGTCATATTACTATATAATTGCTTCTACATCCGATACAGTTTTATAGTAATCCAAATCAGGATTTTCTACAAGTCTTTTCATCTGCCCCAGTTTTACCTTATCATAAAGCAGCCCGCTTCTTTCCACCCTTGGAATCATACGGCACACCTCCCATATCAGTTCCTCCCTTGATACTTTCAGCCGTGCATACATATCAATACGCTCAATCCGTTTTCCGGCCTTAATCATATTCCGTACTTGTTCAGAATCAATCTGGTCATCAGCAATTCCCCAGAAGGATAAAATATGGTCGATGAGATATTGAAGTTCTATCAGTGGTGACTTACTTACTGCTGCCTTTTTCATATCATAAACTGCAAGCTGTATGTAAGAAAGAGCCTCTGAACCAATACTTTCCCTAAGAACAACCGCATTATCATATGCCCGGTTAAGATTGCTGATGATGGAATCCGGATTGTCTGCATCAAAGGGATAACGCTTCAGAAAATCTTCCTTTGATGAATAAATGTTTGGAATATCAATGGATTCACAAAATGCCTGATAGCTGTCAACTGTCTCATCAATCATGCTGTCATAACTTGGAAAATAGAAACGAAGTGTCGTATATACACGTTCCGTGTATCTTCCCAGCCAAAATAAGTGGTCTGCCTGTTCTACTGATATAATACCCATGTGTCTTTAAAACCTCCTCCCTGTGATGAATTCACAATAAACGAATCTGTATTTCTGGAAAATCTTGTCAATCCGCTTTTCCAAACCAACGGTTCCTCTGCCATTACTACAAATGCCCGCAAATCTGCCTTTCTTGGCACAATTTCTCCATTGTCCACAATATCCAGATCCTGAAAATCTATCACTTCCTGTGCAATAAACCTTCTTGGTTCTCTCTGCAACAGAGAGATAAAATCCTGCTTCTGCTGCTTTGTCATGGAACTGCCAAATACAACACCATATCCTCCTGCTTCTGCTACATCCTTCAATACCAGATCGTCAAAATGAGCCAGGACATATTGTATATCTTCCTCATAAAAAGGCAGATAAGTTGGTGCATTGCTAAGAATTGGCTCCTCATCTAAATAATACTTAATCATCTTAGGCACAAAATAATAAATCCCCTTATCATCTGCTACACCATTTCCCGGCGCATTCATAAGTGCCACATTCCCTTTCCTGAACACCTCATAAATATGTGGAATACCTATCAGGGATTCTGGGTTAAAGTTCATCGGGTCCAGATATTCGTCTGATATTCTGCGGTATACCGCTCCCACCCTTTCCCTTGTTCCATCTGAAGAAATATAATACAGTGTATCATTTTCTACCATCAGCTCAGAACCCGTCGCAAGATGTGCCCCTGTCTTTTCTGCCAGATAGGAATGTTCAAAATATGCGGCATTATATCTTCCTGGTGTCAAAATCACAGTATGTCCTCCTGGATTAACATAATCCATCGCTCTTCGGAGTAAACTGGCATAATTACGGTTATCCTCCAGTCTGTAATTTTGAAACGTATCCGGGGAACTCCTTCTGCATAAATCCCTGGCAATCATGGGATATGATGCCCCGGAAGGCACTCTTAAATTATCTTCCAGTATATACCAGTTATCATCCTTCCCCTTTACCAGATCAATTCCAGATATATGGGAATAAATATCTTTCGGTGGAACTACTCCCTCACATTCTGCCATATATCCACTTGATGCAAAAATAAAATCCTCTGGAACAATTCCATCTTTCACAATCTGTTTCTTACTGTAAATATCCTTTAAAAATAAATTTAGTGCCATAACACGCTGCTTTAGCCCTTTTTCCAGATAGCTGAACTCCTCATGTCCAATAATTCTTGGAATGGAATCAAAGGGAAATAACTGTTCTTTAAATACGTTATTTTTATAGATTCCAAACTTCACTCCATACCTGGCTAACAGTTCATTAATTTTATCTGTATGCTTTACTATGTCCATCTGCTCCATTGTGGTTCCCCCTTCCAAATATTTTCATAGAATGTCAAAAAGCGCCCTGCTTATAGCAGAACGCCTTTGTTCATGAACAAAATACAGTATATTCTTTTTTTGTTTTATGTCAAGACAGGATTATTGCAATAACCGGCAGCAGAGACTTCAAAATGTGCCCTGCCCAGTTTGTTCTATTTTGCAGAAAGAGGTACACATGGAAGTTTTGCAAGGCTTTTTGCAATATCTTCATCTGTAGGGATATAATCTGTCATTTTGCCATCATTAAATGCCTCATAAGCATACATATCAAAATATCCTGTTCCAGTCAGGCCAAAGACGATATTCTTTTCTTCCCCGGTTTCTTTGCACTTAATTGCCTCGTCAATAGCTACACGTATAGCGTGGCTGCTTTCAGGTGCTGGCAAAATCCCTTCCACTTTAGCAAACTTTTCAGCAGCGTCAAATACAGATGTCTGTTCAACACTTCTGGCTTCCATAAGGCCATCATCATAAAGTTGTGAAAGTACAGAGCTCATGCCATGGTAACGCAGACCACCTGCATGGTTTGGTGATGGCATGAAACTGCTGCCAAGAGTATACATTTTTGCCAGTGGGCAGATTGCACCAGTATCACAGAAGTCATATGCATACTTTCCTCTGGTAAAGCTAGGACATGATGCCGGTTCAACTGCGATAAACTGGTAGTCTGCTTCTCCTCTAAGCTTTTCGCCCATAAACGGCGAAACCAGGCCTCCTAAGTTTGAGCCACCGCCAGCACATCCTATAATAACATCTGGTTTTATATTGTATTTATCCAGTGCTGCTTTTGTCTCTAAACCAATAACTGACTGATGTAAAAGTACCTGTGACAGCACAGAACCCAAGACATAGCGGTATCCATCCTGTGAAGTTGCTGCCTCGACAGCTTCAGAGATTGCACATCCTAAACTGCCATTGGTATCAGGAAATTCTGCAAGGATTTTCCTGCCTACCTCTGTTGTAGCAGAAGGAGATGGTGTTACATTAGCTCCATAGGTGCGCATTACTTCACGGCGGAAAGGCTTCTGTTCATAAGAAACCTTTACCATATATACCTGGCAGTCCAGGCCTAAAAATGCACATGCCATTGAAAGAGCAGTTCCCCACTGGCCGGCACCAGTTTCTGTAGTTACGCCCTTTAAGCCCTGTTTTTTTGCATAATATGCTTGTGCAATGGCAGAATTTAACTTATGGCTGCCTGATGTATTATTGCCCTCAAACTTATAATAAATCCTTGCAGGAGTCCCAAGTGCACGCTCTAGGTGGTAAGCACGCACAAGCGGGGATGGACGGTACATTTTGTAAAACTTCAGAATTTCATCAGGTATATCAAAATACGCTGTAGTATCATCTAATTCCTGTTTTGCAAGTTCTGTGCAAAATACGCCACTTAACTCCTCCAGTGTCATAGGTTTTCCAGTACCAGGATTTAAAAGTGGCGCTGGTTTATTCTTCATATCTGCCCGCACATTATACCACTGTTTTGGCATCTCGTGTTCTTCTAAATAAATTTTGTAAGGTATGTTCTGATTTGAATCCATGTGTTACTCCTTTCGTTGTTAAATCATAATTCCTGTGTATTATAGCACAGTTTTTTTCATAATGACACCCCCTATGCTAAAACATAGGGGTTTCAATTTAAAACAAATCCTCAAGTAAATTCCCAGCTTTTTGTTTTTTAACCTATAAAAGAGCAAATCGAAAAATCACATAAAAATTGCACAAAAGAAAGACATCTATCCTTTTATGGT
>DKXQ01000092.1 GCA_002493085.1 Lachnoclostridium sp. UBA7122 | reverse complement strand
AGAACTTTGAAATTGCCATGCCAGAGTCCTAAAAAATTGCACAATAATCTAGACTTTCGTATACCCAGGTAAAGTTACATTATCTTACACTATCTGGAATATATCTAAAACTTGACAAAACGCCATATAGGAGCTATTCTATAGATACAGACGAATAGTGCTGTGGTCTGCCGGAATGGGCTGGTTAGCCGCTAAATAGTGGCAGATAGCAAGAATCCCCGCCTTCAGGCATGGGGAGTCCAATGCCGGTTGGAGAAATCCAAGCGGTAAAATTATGCAAAAATAAGGAAAGGAGCGGGTGCAATGGCAGAAGATATCAAGGAAGAATTGCCAGAAGAATTAGAGGAAGAAGATACCCAGAAGGGGATGTTCATGACGTTCCAGACAGCTAATGAATATTATGGCATAAGCATAAGTTATGTGAATGAAATAATTGTAATGCAGCCAATTACATCCATACCTGAAGCAGAGGATTACATAAAAGGCCTGATTAACCTGCGTGGCAAGATTATTCCTGTTATTGATGTCCGGATGAGGTTTAAAATGAACCAAGGGGAATATACTGACAGAACATGTATTATTGTTATCAATGTAAAATCTACCACTATTGGCCTTATTGTAGAAAAAATAGCAGAAGTAGATACTATAAAGGATAGTGAAATCATGCCTCCTCCAACACTTGGACACCGGAACAAAGAACAAAATAAATATGTATATGGCCTTGCAAGGACTGGCAATACAGTAAAGATGCTTTTAGACCCTGAAAAACTGATTGAAGATGAAGATTTAGAAGCATTGCTGGAAGATGGAGCCTGAAAAGTAAACGTAAATCTTAAAAATGTGCAGTGAGAAATTAAAAATAAATGGAGGAGTATAAAATGAAGAAAAAAGCTGGTTTTAAAAATATGTCCGTCAGAAGCAAATTAATACTGTTTAGCAGTATTTCACTATTATTTTCATTGGTAATAGTAATTGTTGGCATAAAAACACTTCAGATAACCAATAGTACATCCAGCAAGCATTATATTGTATACGGCGACCGTAAACTTGCATTAAGCAATATGTTTGGATACTTTAAACGCGTAAAGGTGGATTCGCGCGACCTTGTATGTGTATATAATGATGATAAAGAACAACAACAGAAAGAAATTGCCTCCATAGACGAGTCCTTTGGTGTAATTGAAGAACAGTTTAAGATTATTAACGAATGCATTGATGAATTCAGCCAGACTGTTGCAGATAACTACAAACTTCTTATAAACAGCATAACTGAATTCAAAGAATCTATGGATAAGATTATTTCTTTAGTTAATGCAGGTGACTTAGCAGGTGCAGAAAATGAACTTAAAACCAATAATTTAGAAATAGCAGATAAAACAGAAGAAGAGTATAATAAATTTATGAATTCATTGGTTTCTGAGGCTGATACATCATTAGCACGTATCAGCAGACAGATAAGTACAATTCCTTATTTACTGATGATTGGAATATATATAGTTTGTGTAATTGTTCTGTTCTTCATCTGTTTTGCAATTATAAAGTCAATTACTGTACCTGTCAGGCAGCTTTCAGACGCAGCAACTAAGCTGGCAACAGGAGATATTAATATAAAACTGGATAAGACGGCTGATGACGATTTAGGCGGGCTTATGGATAACTTTAACCAGATAATAGATGCAACCAGGGACCAGGCAAGGCTTGCGGAAGTTATTTCTAATGGCGACCTGACAGAAAATGTACAGCCACGCAGTGATAAAGACATTCTTGGAAAAGCACTCCGTAAGTTAGTTGAAGATAATAACAGAGCACTTGGAAGCATTAAGGAATCTACAATGCAGGTAACTATTGGCGCTGAACAAGTGGCCAATGCAAGCCAGGCACTTGCACAGGGTTCTACAGAACAGGCAAGTGCATTACAGCAGATAACTGCTTCTATAGATGAAATTGCAGAAAAGACTAAAAATAATGCAACTGAAGCAACTACAGCCAATGACCTTGTCAATACTGTAAAGGCAATGGCAGAAGATGGCAATGAACAGATGAAATCATTAACCAGTGCTATGAATGATATTAATGATTCTTCTGAAACTATCTCAAAAATTATTAAAACTATTGATGATATTGCATTCCAGACTAATATCCTTGCTTTAAATGCGGCTGTTGAGGCAGCACGTGCAGGGGTACATGGCAAAGGTTTTGCAGTTGTAGCAGAAGAAGTAAGAAACCTTGCTGCAAAGAGTGCTTCTGCTGCAAGTGAAACTGCAGAAATGATTGAAGACTCTATCCGTAAAGTGGGCAATGGCAGACAGCTTGCAAGTGAAACCGCAGAATCACTTGATAAAATTGTAGCTTCCATAGACGAAGTAGCAGGCCTGATAAGCAATATTGCAACATCTTCCAATAACCAGGCAACAGCTGTATCACAGATTGACCAGGCAATCAGCCAGGTTTCAACAGTTGTACAGACTAACTCAGCAACAAGTGAAGAGTGTGCATCAGCAAGCGAAGAGCTTTCAAACCAGTCTATGAACCTTAGAAGCCAGGTGGGCAAATACCGTCTTAAAGGCGGAATGGAATCCCAGAATATGGGATTCCAGACAGATGTTCCTTCACCTTCACCTGTAAAGGGGCTTCCTGTTACAGATAATTACAATAATAGTTATAATGAGCAGATTATCTCACTTGATGGAGACTTTGGGAAATATTAAATCATATATAACATATTGTTTTACAACAGACACTGGAAAAGCCAGTGTCTGTTTTTTGCTTGTGTGCCGGGCATGGCACTAA
>DKXQ01000074.1 GCA_002493085.1 Lachnoclostridium sp. UBA7122 | reverse complement strand
CAATTTCAAAGTTCTTACAACGGCTAGCCCGCTTCATTAATCTTAATAATACCACATGCAATTTTTGCACCTGAATTGCCTGACGGCTGCGTTGAAAATTCATCAGCTTTGTCATGTATTATAACAGACCTGCCATTTATATCTGCAATCTTAAAGCGTTCAGTATAAAAAACGGAATAAGCATAGCCACTATTAACAAGAAGTGGCGGCATATCTCCTGCATGGTCTGGATGAGGGGCAGCGTATGGATTATAGTGTTCCCCTGTCTGGTTAAATGGTGGTGTACAGTCACCATTTTCATGGATGTGTATGCCTAAAAAGCTGCTCTGGCTTTTGGAATTTTTAACTGGCAGGCCATCAACTTCAATTTCTACTAAAGTGCCGCCAAATGGTGTTTTATAAAAATATGCTGTGCCATGAAGTTTTTGATTATCTCCATTGCCATCAATCACGGCAAATGCATCAGGGGTTAACCCTGTATATGGAAAATTATTCATAATCTTACTATCTCAGTTTTTTAATTATTGTATTCAGAAAAAAGCAGTATGTGATATCTTTACATTAAAAAAATATATAAAATTAAGGCTTAGGAACTGCAAATTAAGGCTTGACACAGTGGTTTACTTATAGTAAACTATACATGGCCGGCTATTAGTAAACCAATATATAATATAAAAGAGGAGTGAACAAAATCATGGCAGAATATAAATTAGGTGAAATTGAAATGAGATTCGCTGATATTATCTGGAATAATGAACCTCTGTCTTCTGGAGAACTGGTAAAGTTATGTGCAGAAGAATTAAGCTGGAAAAAATCAACGACATATACTATTTTACGCAGGGTATGTGAACGTGGTCTTTTTCAAAATAAGAATGGTACAGTTACTTCACTTGTATCAAAAGAGGAATTCCGCTCAATGCAGAGTGAAAAGTTTATAGATGATACTTTCGCTGGGTCACTGCCTAAATTCCTGACAGCGTTTACAAGGCGCAAAAGACTATCTGAAAAAGAGATTGCACAGCTGCAGCAGATTATTGCAGAAAGCCAGGGTAACAACACGGGTTCTTAAGATGTAAAAAATTTTGCCTTGGGATATATAAGGAAGGGGATTATTATGTGGGATATGTTATTGCCAGCAGTCCTTAGAATGAGCTTTACGGGCAGCATTGCAATACTTGTTGTCATATTTGCCAGGATGCTTCTGCACAGGACACCGAAAATTTTTAGTTATCTATTATGGGGAGTGGTGTTATTGCGCCTGTTGTGCCCTGTGTCACTACAGGCATATTTATCTGTGATGCCACTTGCAGATGTTCCAGCACAGACTGGGGAACATATTAAACACAGCCTGCAAAATCTGGCACAGCACCAGGATATCCATAAAAATGTACCAGATGCCAGCATGGATGGCAGCTATGTGCAAAACCCGGCTGTAAGTGGGCAGTCTGGAGCAGAGTATATAATTAAAAAAGTTTTATATCCTGGAACTGCTGTATGGCTTGCAGGAGCTGTTGCAGTATTTATTTATAATATTTTGTCACTGCTTCTTTTACGCAGAAGACTTATAGGGGCAGTGAAGTTAAGGGATAATATTTATCTGGCAGATTACATTCCATCAGCATTTGTTATTGGACTGTTAAGACCAAGGATTTATTTGCCGGCAATGCTGTCAGAACAGGAGCAGGAATATATTATTATGCATGAACAGGTACATATAAGACGCAAGGATTATCTAGTAAGAATACTGGCACTTATTGCACTTGGAATCCACTGGTTTAATCCACTTGTATGGCTTGCTTTCAGGCTTTCAGAGAAGGATATGGAGATATCCTGTGATGAAGCTGTTGTAAAAAGAATGGACCATGATATCCGTGCAGAGTATTCTGCATCTTTATTAAAAATGGCAGCGGGCAGGCGGATTTTGTCAGGAACACTGGCTGCTTTTGGCGAGGGAGAGACAAAAAGCAGGATTAAACACATATTGTATTATAAAAAGCCGGCTGTAGTAACAATACTGGCAGCAGTGGTTATTATGGCTGTAACTATTGTAATTGCAGGAAGCAGCCCACAAAAACAAAAGAACAGCAAAAGCCATGCTTCAGAAAATATTTCTGGCAAGGATACAAAAACAGACCCTGAAACAGGACAGCCGGTTATTGATGAGAACAATAAATATGCAAAATCTGTTTATGCTGTGAAATGGAAAAGTTTTACTGACTTAGGCATAAACGATGATTTTGCCCACACGATGGAATGTGCATTTTTCCTCTCAATGACAGAAGACACTATAGTGGCAGACCCTGCCGAATATATAGATGAGGACACTGATCCGGAGCGCCTCAAAGAACTGGGGATTACAATGGAATATCTTAAAAGTATGGATGGTTATGAACTTAACAATCCAGAGAAAGATACTGTAACCTGGAAAATTGATGAAAATACCGAATTTATTTTTCTTGACTGGGGACGGGATTTTATTAAGGAAGAGATACCATGTGAAAGCATAACAGTTAAGACAAAAGACAGGGAATTATTTCGGTGTTATCTGTCTACATACAAAAATTCAAAACCGGGGATGCCATTTTTCTTTGAAGTAGAAGATGGCGTGATAAAACGGATTTTTGAAAAATTTTTTGCCTGACAGGTAATATGTGGAAGTCTAAAAAGAAGATAGTGTAACTTTAGCTGGAGAATTATTTGTAAAAAAATGGTAAGCAACATATTTTTTATGTTATAATATAAACTG
>DKXQ01000267.1 GCA_002493085.1 Lachnoclostridium sp. UBA7122 | reverse complement strand
GTATTTTGAGGCTTTATGCACCACTGCGTGTTCCCATTGAAGAGGGAGCGGGCTGGCCGTTGTAAGAACTTTGAAATTGTCATGCCAGAGTCTTAAAAAATTACATAATATACCTAAACTTTTGTATACCCAGATAAAGTTACACTATCCACTATATCATATTATATTGAAATATAAAATATAAGGTGGTATAATCCATAATATCTGAAATAGCCAGCAGCATCAGACACGAAAATTAAGGAGGAAAAATGTACAATATTTTAAAAAATTTTCTGGAACCCAACCAGATAGCTATAACTGGTATTCTTGCAGCATTTGCGCTTACTTTTGCCGGTCTTAAGTTCCCATTTCCTTTTCTGCCTGTTGACCATGGCAGGGAGTTTGCAGTTAATGGCTCTCTTTCCAAAGGAAAGATAAGGGGCGCCGGCTTTACATTTGTACTGGTATTTGTAGCATGTTCACTTTTTTTTATGCCTGTTGACAGGGAGTACATAATATATTGCATACTGATTCTTGCAGTAATGCTTAGCGGCTATCTTGATGATGCTGCTAAGACACCGTGGAATGAGTATAAAAAAGGACTTATCGACTTAGCTATTGCAGCAGTAACAGTATGTACATTTGTAAACTTCAACCCGGATTTGCTGGTAATCAGGCTGGGAAGCGTGGTTATAGATATACCCGCACCTCTTTATATTGTGCTTGGCATTATCCTTTTATGGGTATCTATAAATGTTACAAACTGTTCAGATGGTGTTGATGGCCTGAGTGCAAGCCTGGGATGTGTTGTAATATCTTCATTTGCTATAATTTTTGCAATAGAGCTCAGATACTATGTAATTGCAAACTTTATATTTGTATCGGTGCTTCTTGCATATCTGTATTTTAACTCATCTCCAAGCAGTATGCTTATGGGTGATGCCGGTTCAAGGGCACTGGGCTTTTATATTGCATTAATTACGATGAAAACCGGCCATCCGCTGGCCTACATACCACTTGCGCTTATATTTATACTGGATGGCGGACTTGGGCTTGTAAAAGTTTCACTTAAGAGATTCTTAAAAATATCAATAATGACAAATATAAGAACCCCGCTTCATGACCATGCAAGGAAAAATAAAGGCTGGTCTGATACACAGGTAGTAACAAGGTATATAATCATGCAGATAATATGTGCTGTTATTACATGCATTATTATATCAGCATAGTAATCTGGCAATTAGGGGAGGAGTATTAAAATGGCATGCAAAAAAACAATAATTATTGCTGGCAAAGATGAAAAAGACAGAAAGAACTTAACCAGTCTGTTAAGAGAGGACTATAATATTCTTGAAGCAGATGGAAGTGGCAGTGCTATGGAAATTATGGAAGAAAATACCAGTACAGCTGCAGCAGCTATACTGGATATAACTTTTAATATACAAGGCGGCATAAAACTGCTTTCTGCTTTAAAGAGAAAAGAAAATATATCTAAGATTCCTATAATCGTTATTACAGGCAAATCTGATGAAAAGACAGAACTTGCTGTGCTTGAAGCAGGTGCTAGTGATTATATACATAAACCTTTTAATTTTAAGGTGCTTAAAAAACGTCTGGAAAATATTATTAAATGGAATGAGAATATTGCTGTAGCAAGGCATATTAAAAAAGACAATCTTACAGGTGTATATACAGAGGAAATATTTTGTAAAAAAGTGGTAAAACTACTTAAAGAGAATCCGGACACCAGTTATGCATTTGTCTATTCTGATATGGAAAACTTCAGGCTTATAAGGGATTTATTTGGTGAAAATGCAGCCAATAATATCCTTGTATATCTGGCAAAGGTATTTAATCACTTTATAGGCAGGGATGAACTTTGTGGACGCTTTGATGCAGGCCATTTCGTGCTTTTTTTAAAATACAATAAAAAAGAGCTGGATAGAAATCTTGAGTCAGCCGTAAAGATTATTAATGATTTTCCAATTAATATGACTATAAAACTTGGCTTTGGAGTTTATAAAATAGAAGACAGAAATATGCCTGTACAAGCAATGTGTGCCAGAGCTGTAATGGCTGCTGATGCAGTTAGGGGTAAATATGGACAGCATGTGGCATACTATGATAAAAAAGTCTGGGAAAAACAATTACATGAACAGGAAATTGTCAACTGCATGGAGGATGCAGTTAAGGAAAAACAGTTTAAAGTATATTTCCAGCCTAAATATGAACTGGATTCAGAAATGGTTGCGGGAGCAGAGGCGCTTGTGCGCTGGCAGCATCCGGAAAAGGGCTTTATGAGCCCGGCGGAATTTATTCCTCTTTTTGAAAAGAATGGGTTTATTACTGAACTTGATAAGTTTGTGTGGGATACAGCATGCGGATATATAGAAAACTGGATTAAAAAAGGTTATCATGTTGTGCCAATATCTGTAAATGTGTCAAGAGCTGATATTTATAATCCAGACTTTATAGAAATAATGCTTGGCATTGTAAACAGGCATGGTATTGCCCCGGAATATATACACCTTGAAATTACTGAGACCGCTTACACAGATAATCCAGCACAGATTATAGATGTTGTAAAAAAGCTTAAGGATATTGGATTTGTAATAGAAATGGATGATTTTGGCTCAGGTTATTCATCACTTAATATGCTTAATGAACTGCCAGTTGACATTCTTAAGCTTGACATGGGATTTGTGCAGGGTGGCATAGATGAAAACAGCAGCAGTATTTTAAGTTTTATCATAGGGCTTGCTAAGTGGATGGATTATGCAGTTGTAGCAGAAGGCATAGAAACAGAAGAACAGATACAGATTTTAAAAGATATGGATTGCAATTTTGTACAGGGGTATTACTATGCAAAGCCTATGCCTCCAGATGAGTTTGAAGCATATATGTTAAAGCATAATATTCCTGATAACCACCAATAATAATATAATATAAACTTTACTGCGGAAGGCTGTGGGCATAATCATACTACATAATAAAATATTTAAAATAATAATTTCTACAATAGTAATTTGCCTGTTGGCATTACTGTATCTTGCTGCTTCAAAAAGGCTTAACAGGATTTTTATAAAAAAGTATTCTGTATATGGAATTGATGTATCGCACTACCAGGGCAAAATTAACTGGCAGATGTTAAAAGAACAGGAGACAGGATTTGCCTATATTAAAGCGACAGAAGGCAGCAGCCATACAGATAAAAAATTCCTTAAAAACTGGGAACATGTACAATTAACTGGCATTATTGCAGGAGCATACCACTTTTTCAGCTTTGACAGTCCTGCATCTTCACAGGCAGAACACTTTATAGAAACCGTTGGCAGCCTTTCAGGGAAATTAGTGCCTATGGTTGATGTGGAATATTATGCAGATAAAGAAAAGAATCCGCCAGATAAAGAGCAGACAATTGCACAGTTACAAGAATTTTTACATATTTTAGAGGCAGAGTATAACAAGAAACCAGTTATTTATACAACCTATAAAGTTTACCACAGATATATAAAAGGAAGGTTTAAACAGTATCCACTGTGGATAAGAAATGTGTACTATCCTCCATTTGACATAGATGGCGGCTGGCAAATCTGGCAGTATTCTGACATTGGAAAAACTGAGGGAATTAATAGCAGTGTTGATTTAGATGTATTCAGTGGAACAAAAGAAGAATTTGCACAGTTTATTGTGCCATAAATGCCAGAGTATGTAAAATGTGCAAGGGAACAAAAAGTGGGATGTTATTATGGATATTCAAAATATTTTAAAAAAGTTCAGAATAAAATCTATAAGGACAAAGCTTATATTAATAATGATAGCCTTATTAAGCATGACTATAATGCTTATATGGTCTATGAATGAAGTTTTCCTGCCAGAATATTACCAATATACAAAAATTTCCATGCTGGAGAATTGTTATTTGGAAGCTAATCAAATAGTTAATACAGATAAAGACTATAATTATATGGCTGGCGGGCTTTCGGATGACAGTACACTTGAACTTGAGATTTTATCAGCTAATAATGCTTCCAATGTATATGTTTTCAGAATGTTTTACAGCCTTCTTGGGGATATTGGCTATGCTTATGATTATCCAGCATCTGATAAAATAACAGAGTACCAGAAGAAACGTGTCAGGAATAAAACTATAGACTATATACTTGGCATGGAAAACCATGAGAGTTTATATAAAGATACAGAAGGCCGGGAATTGTTAAAAGATAATGGAAACTGCTCTGTATATAAAGTTTTTGACAAACGTATAGGTTCTTATTACCTTGAAATATTTGGCAAACTGGATTCAGGCTCATTTGTATATGTAAATACAAATTACCAGAGCATGACAGAAAATATTAATATATTTAACAGTTTTATTTTTTATGTAGGCTTGGGTGTTATATTGTTTGGTGCTATAATTATGGTCTTTGTAAGCAACAGTTTTACCAGGCCTGTGTTAAAGCTTACTGAAATAGCTAAACGCATGTCGGAACTGGATTTTGAAATCAGGTATCCTGTTACATCACATGATGAGATAGGAGTACTTGGAAGCAGCATAAATACTTTGTCTGATAAACTTGAAAAGACAATTTCGGAGCTAAAATCTGCCAATAATGAACTCCAGAGGGATATAGAAGAAAAAACGCAGATTGATGAAATGCGCAAAGAATTTTTGTCCAATGTGTCGCATGAACTGAAAACTCCTATAGCTCTTATACAGGGGTATGCAGAGGGGCTTTATGACAATATAAATGATGATAGCGCAAGCAGGGAATTTTACTGTGAAGTAATTATGGATGAAGCAGATAAGATGAACAAAATGGTAAAAAAACTGCTTACACTTAACCAGATTGAATTTGGCAAGAACCAGGTGTCATTTGAGCGTTTTAATATAACAGAAGTGGTGAAGCAGGTTATAAATTCAGCCAGTATTTTAGCAGCACAGAAAGGTGCTGTAATTAGTATGCCCAGTTATGCGCCTGTATATGTCTGGGCTGATGAATATATGGTTGAAGAAGTCGTGACTAATTATATAAGCAATGCAGTAAACCATGTTGCAGGCAGGATGGAGATAACTGCCAGCATAGAAAAACGTGAAGATGTAGTGCATGTAAGTGTTTTTAACACTGGAAACTGTATACCTGATGAGGAACTGGACAAGATATGGATAAAGTTCTATAAAGTTGATAAAGCACGTACAAGAGAATATGGTGGAAGCGGCATAGGGCTTTCAATAGTTAAAGCTATAATGAATTCCATGAATAAACAGTGTGGTGTAATAAATCATGAAGATGGTGTTGAATTCTGGTTTGAACTGGATATTAAAAATGAATAGAATACTAAAGTTACGCTATTATTAAGAGAAATTTTCTTGGAATTATAAGCAGGTTATGTTAAAATATTTATCTGTAAGAGAATGTCATATATTTTTGGAAGGGAGATTATTTTATGAGGAAACAAAGAAAACTGCTTTCAATACTGCTTGTGCTTCTTGTGGCATTTTCATCTGTGCCAGTTCCTGCTTCTTATAGAAATATTACAAACCAGGTAACGGCAGAAGCAGCAGTAAAGAAAGCTAAGATTGTAAATGTTACAACTGGAACACTTACAATCCAGAAAGGTGAGTCTTTCCAGTTAAAGACAAACCGTTCTGGATTAGAGTGGAAGAGCAGTGATAAAAAAATAGTAACTGTAAGTAAAACTGGCAAACTTAAAGGGATAAAGGACGGGAAAGCTACAGTTACTGCATCAGCTAATGATACTAAAGCTTCCATAGAAGTGACAGTCGGAACGAAAGTAAGCAGTGTTAATGTTGTAAAACCTGCCATAGCCATCGAAGCTGGTGCACAATCTACTATTAAGGCAGAAGTTTCTCCGGCAGATGCTTCTAACCAGGTGCTTTTTTACAAGTCTTCAGATAAGGAAATTGCTTCTGTATCTAAAAAGGGAGTGGTTACTGCTAAAAAGGCTGGTACAGCAGAAATTACTGTAAGTGCATCTGATGGTACAGGCCAGAAAGAAACTGTTATGGTAACTGTCAGGGCACCTGGAAGTCCTGTACGCCTTCAGGATGACTTTTACCAGGCAATTAATGCAGGCGTATTAAATGAACATGCCCTGCAGGAAAACCAGTATGAATGGTCTGGGTTTAGTGAACTGCAGAACCGCATTACAAATGATTTAAATGGCCTGATTGATGAACTTGCTGAGAAAAAGGAACAGCATAAAGAGGGCTCTATAGAACAAAAAATTCTTAATTTCTATATGCTTTGCCGTGATACAGAGGCAAGGAATAAAGCGGGCACAGAGCCATTAAAACCATATATTGATAAAATTGACAGTGCAAAAACAATTGCAGAGTTTGTGGATGTACTTGCAGAATTTGGAAAGACTGGACTGGGAAGTGTCTTTATATTCAATGTCACACAGGATTTGAAGGATTCTAATAAATATGTGCTTGTAAATAATGGACCAAGCTATATCTTACCAAAAGATTATATGACTGGAGATGCAAATAAACCAGTACAACAGGCTGTCCTTGCATTTATAAA
The DNA here is from genome assembly GCA_002493085.1 of Lachnoclostridium sp. UBA7122. Lineage (GTDB taxonomy): Bacteria > Bacillota > Clostridia > Lachnospirales > Lachnospiraceae > Butyribacter. The sequence continues at coordinate 2,119 of DKXQ01000267.1, read as the reverse complement.
ACAAATGTTTGTGCTGGCCGGGGAAAGTGAAGATAAGGCAGCAGAAATTGCAGGACAGGTATTTAACCTTGAGCAGGAGCTTGCTGCTTCGGGAACAGGTTTAGAAGACCAGTACAATATAGAAAAACTCTACAACCAGTATACAAAGGAAGAACTTAAAAAACTTTACAGTAACTGTGATATTGAAGGATATTTAAAGACTATTGGGATTACTAATTTTGACAGATGCATTGTATATGAAGAAGAAAATGTAAAAAAAATTAATAGTTACCTTACACTGGACAAGCTTGAACTTTTAAAGAATTATACAAAATTTACGCTGTATATGGGTTTTTGTAATTATCTGACAGATGCACATTATAAAGCAATGCAGGATATTAATTTTATTATCAGTGGCGTAATGGATAATAAAGACAGTGACCAGATAGCAAAAGAGACAACACAGTCATTATTTTCATGGGAATTTGGACAGCTTTATGTCAAAAAGTATTTTTCTGAAGAGAGTAAAAAAGAGATTGAAGGAATGACACATGATATTTTAAAAACATTCCGCAACAGGATACAGAGAATAAACTGGCTTTCTGGTGCAACGAAACAAAGGGCATTAAAGAAGCTTGACACAATGAAAGTGAAGATTGGATATCCTGACGAGTGGCCTTCTTACTTTGATGGTATCAGTATTGATACGTCTAAAAATCTGGTTGAAAATATTATGAATATCCAGAAAGCGTTAAATGCTGGTGCACAGGATATGCTTGATTCAGGAACTGTTGACAAGGATAAATGGATTATGTGTCCACAAGTAGTAAATGCATGTTATAATCCACAGTCAAATGATATTACATTTCCTGCTGCAATACTGCAAAAGCCATTTTATGATAAAGATGCAGATTATGCACAGAATCTTGGGGGCATTGGTACTGTGATTGGCCATGAGATTACACATGCTTTTGATACAAGTGGGGCAGCATATGATGAAAATGGCAATTATAGCAACTGGTGGACAGAGAAAGATATGGAGCAGTTTATGGCAAGGGCACAGAAAGTAAAAAATTATTATAATAGCATTGAAATTACTAATGGTGTGTTCCAGAATGGCGATATGACAATTACAGAAAATATTGCTGATATGGGCGCAATGGCATGTGCACTTGAAATCGCAGGGAATGATAAAAAAGCCCAGCTTGATATTTTTAAAAGCAATGCAACAATATGGGCATCTAACCAGACTGACCAGTACAGGGATTACCTGCTGACAATTGATCTCCACTCACAAAACAAAGTCAGGGTAAATGCTATACTGCCGCTTTTTGAACAGTTCTATGATGTATTCGGGGTTACAAAAAATGATGCTATGTATGTAGCACCAGAAGACAGAATCCAGATTTGGTAAAACATCCATGAATATATAATATATATCATTCTCTTATATTCTATCTGTTGTGTGTGTTGATATATACGCAACAGATGGAATATCTTTACTATTATTTTGCTTTAGCTTTATTGCAAGCCCAATAGCAAGTTTTGCCTGTTTTTTTGTAATTGTTTTAGAGGAAATCCATTTTTTACAAATTTCTTTAGTGTCTTTTACAATAGTGATACCAATTCCACCGGCACAGCCGCCAGTTGGCATGTCTTTTTTTGTTGCGCCATTACATAAAATATAATAACAGTCATCATTAATAATAACTTTACCATTTTTTATGTATTTATCAATTAAAGCTAAATTGCTGTTTTTAAAAACAGGCCTTGTTTTTGACGTTTTTGCAGCAGCTTTAGTATTTTTTATAAAGGCATTGCCAGGACCTGCTGCAATTATGCATAATATAATTGCAGATATAATGGAGATAACAGAGCAGGTTTTTATTTTTTCTTTAAATTTCATAGTAGATACTATCCTTTCTTTTAATAACTTTTTAGAGTACATATTGCACTCTGAAATTATGATAACATATTGTACTCTAATTGTCAATCTAAAAATTCACTTAGATGATAGTGTAACTTTACCTGGGGAATTATTTGTAAATTTAGAGTATATGGCTCTGGCGGTTTCAAAATTTTTCCAGCCGGCAGCCGCTCCCTCTTAGATGAAGCACGCAGTGGTGCATAAAATCTGACA
>DKXQ01000211.1 GCA_002493085.1 Lachnoclostridium sp. UBA7122 | reverse complement strand
GATAAATGTTACAACAAGGAAAAATCTTTAATCAGCTGGATTAAGGCTAATAAAATCAAAGTATTAAATAGTGGAATAAAAATAGCATAAATCAAATACATAGGGAGACTGACTATACTTCCTTATCGCAAGATAGAAATTTACCGCTAATGTGGTCGTAGGATTGCTTGGTAATGAAAGTCCTTACTCAAATAGATTTACACTTGCATTCCAAAGTCTGAAAATGATGTACGATTGCAAGCTAAACTTGGTAGTAAGAACCCCATAGGCTTGCCTGTGGGAGTAGTCAGAATTATTTATACAAAAGCAGAAATGAAAGGATGATATTTTGAAACGATGGGTAAGTAAAAGGTGCAATGCAGATTTTTCAAAGATTGCATCACATTATAATATAACAGAAATATTTGCAGAAATTCTTGTAAAGAGAGGCTTGTATACATGGGAGGCAATGGATAAATACTTATTCCCTGATATTGGCATGATGTATCCGCCAGAACTTATGAAAGGTCTTAAAAAAGCAGGACAGCTTTTATCAGATTCTATAAAACAGGGTAAAAAAATCCGGGTTATTGGCGATTATGATGTTGATGGCATAATGTCTTCATATATATTAATTAAGGGTATTGCAATGCTTGGAGGTGATGCAGATTACAGGATTCCGCACAGGGTAAAGGATGGCTATGGCATACGTAGTTATATGGTTGATGAAGCATATAGTGATGGGATAAAAACAATTATTACATGTGACAATGGTATATCTGCTGTAGATGCTGCGCTGCGGGCAAAAGAACTTGGAATTACATATATTCTTACTGACCACCATGAAGTGCCAGCGGAGAATGGTGTATATATTATTCCAGAAGCAGATGCTGTTGCAGACCCTAAACAGCCAGAATGTAACTATCCATTTTCACAACTTTGCGGAGCAGGGGTAGCTTATAAACTTATAAGTTATATATTTGAACAGAATAATGACAAATATTATATAGAAGAGCTGCTGCCATTTGCAGCAATAGCTACAGTATGTGATATTGTTCCGCTGGCTGATGAAAACAGAATAATTGTAAATAACGGCCTGAAAATGCTTTCAGACAGAAATATTATGAAAAATAAAGGAATGGCTGCCCTTTTAGATGAATTACAGATTTCAGGTAAAGTCTCTTCAGGAAGCATTGGGTTTAAAGCAGGACCATGTATAAATGCTGCTGGCAGGCTTTCAGATGCTTCCAGGGGAATGGAACTTTTACTTGAAGAAGATAAAGACAAAGCAGCAAAGCTGGCACATGAACTCGTAATGCTTAATGAAGAAAGAAAAGATATGACAGCAGAGGCAGAAACAGAAGCAGACCTGCAGATTAAAGATATCAATATACATCAGATACCTGTACTTGTAGTCTATCTGAAAAACTGCCATGAAAGTGTTGCAGGGATTGTAGCTGGCAGAGTACGTGAAAAGTATTACAGGCCAGTTTATATACTGACAAAAGCTGGACGTGGGCTAAAAGGGTCAGGACGTTCTATCCCAGGTTACCATATGCAGTCAGAACTTATGAAGTGCAAAGACCTTTTAACTGAGTTTGGAGGACATGCAATGGCAGCAGGATTTTCACTGCCAGAAGAAAATCTGGAAAAGTTCCGTGAAACATTAAATATGCAGTGTCCGCTTAAGCCAGAAGAAATGATTGAAAAGGTTGTTTTTGACAAAGAAGTAAAACTTGCGGATGTAAGCATGGAACTTGCAGAACAGCTTAAATGGCTTGAGCCATTTGGTGAATCAAATGAAAAAGCAGTATTTGCAAAACGTGGTGTTATTGTAAAATCTGTATATATGTGTGGAAGGGAAAACCAGATTGCAAGGCTTAAAATTGAGGATGAGGGAAAAGTATTTGATGCAGTTGACTTTAATGCAGAACAATGTATGGGCAGTGCGCTTTGTGCCCGTTATGGAAAAAATGCGTGGGAAGAAGCAAAAAGTGGAAAATGCGGACAGAGCATAGATATATTATATGTTCCAGATATTAATGGAATGTATGGAAATATCCAGTTTAAAATTATTGACTGCCGGTAAATTGAAAAAACAGCACTTGACAAATTTTTCAGAAATATATATAATTATGCCAGATTATATTAGAAAAAATTAGTATAATCTAAAAAAATATTAAAAAGGTATATGAATTATAAAAAATGCGGAGATAATATGTATGCTTTTAAACCTTCTTTTTACAATGTCATTGGCAGGAAGTATAGTTTTTATTCTGTATATATTAATCCTTCCGTTATCAGAAAAATATTTTTCTTTAAAGTGGAAATATAGAATATTAAAGATAGCAGCTGCCTTTTATCTGCTGCCAGTACCATCACTTAAATATCACATAGCAGATATAATTTACTTCCTTATTCCATGGCTGCATAGAAAACCTCTCTATATACCAGGAATTAAAAAACTAACATATGTAGTTATTGTAGGCCGTGATTCTGTAGAGATTTCGCCAAGTGTCAAATATACATTATTATTTATACTTTTTATTGGAATCATTTCATTTGTTATAATACAAAAGCATATTATCCAATATAGAAAATGGAAAAAAATCTGCCAGATGGATTCTAAAAAACCATCGGAATGTGAATATGGAATTTTTATGAAGATAAAAAGTGAAACAGGCATAAAAAAGGATGTACAGTTTATTTGTTCAGAGCATTGCAAGTCACCAATGGCAAGTGGCATATTTTCTTCAACCATAATCTTTCCAATATGGCAGGATAAAACAGAAACAGATGCATATGAATATGAATATATGCTCAGGCACGAACTGGTCCATATTAAACACCATGACTTATTGATAAAGTATGTTGGACTGCTGGTAATGGCACTACACTGGTACAACCCTTTAGTATACATAATGTTTCATGAAATCTCTGTTATAAGTGAGATGTATTGCGACAATACTGTTGTTAATGGGAAGAATGAACAGGAGCGCAGGAAATACAGCAATTTGATTTTAAAATTTGCTACACAGAATGAGTATGCTGGTAAGGGAAAGTTCTTTGCAGGTATAGCTGGCAGCAGAAATAAAAATGTATATAAAAGGAGAATTTTAGAAATGAAAAGACCTAAAAAACATAAAACAATTCTGTCTGTTATTATAATGGTATTTATATGTATGGCTGGCGGAGCAACAACTTTTGCGTATACTCCGCCTGATGTAGTTTTCAATTCTATACCAGGAGATGACAGTTATGGAAAAGATGATGGTTATGGAGAAGCAGAGTTTTATATAAGTGAACCAGGAGTAATAGAAGAAGCAGAAGGACTGACTAAGCTGCCATCAGATTATTTTTTCACAGATGATAGTGGAAATGTTTATGATATAAGCAACTCTGATATAAGTAGCAGGAAAGCTTGTGTCCATGATTTTTCCATACATGGAACTTATAACGAACACAGAAAGGATGGTAAAGGTGGCTGTGTAACAAAAATTTATGAAGCAGTACGCTGTTCTAAGTGTTCTGTTGTAAAGACATTGAAGTTGAAGTATACTACAACTTGCAGTCCTTGTCCACACTAATATAGATATGTCATTCAAGGATATTATGAATATTGCCACAACAGAGTGGAAGAAAACATGGAAAGCCCAGACATTAAACACATTACTGCCTGGCTTACAAAAAATGGACCTGGCCGGAACAGACAAAAGTATGTCAACTTATAATATGTATTATGCTTTGTGTACAAAAGAACAGCATATACTTCGTTTTCCAATTTTGTAACAGCATTTATTGGTGATAGGAAATTGTCAGAAGAAGAAGCAGATGAATTAAGAAAATTGCTGTAGATGCATTAATATTAACCTAAAAAGTCTTGGATTATCCTTTTGCTGGATATGGACAGTCCTTACATATTTAGAATCTGAGCAGGGCTGTTCACAAAAGCATCCATTTTTGCGGTTTGCAAGAGGACAATGGTATTTTTCACAAGAAAGGGGGCAAATGGAAAGATTTGTCAAGTTGTTTAAAAAAAAAAGAGTTATTTTTTCAGATAAAAAATATAAAAAAGTTACAAATGAAATTTGCTGTATTTATTTTTGATATTTTATTAAGTATTAGTATATCAGGCTGTAATACAGAGAATTATAGCACCAAGAAAGACCAGGAAATTGTTCCGCCAAATTATTCTGATGTTGCAAAAAATACCCCTTCTGGCACACCAGGACTGGATAAACCAGATGAAAATATTGGTAACAATAGTAATGATAATTGCACCAATGTGGATACATCAATATCTTCAGGATATTATCTTTCTTTTGGTGTACTGGATGAAAATGTTGTAAGGAATGGGGCTAAACGTAATGAATCTGAAGTGGCAGTTACTGGTAAAAATATTATTTTTCCACAAGGAGAAATTAGAAGTATCAGCATAAAAAGCTGGTCAAGGAAAGAGAAAGCATATAATCCTCCAAAACCTGGAATTATACAATATGTGGATGCTTTAGAGAGTGCAGTAATTTTAGATAGAGTTCCTGGTAATGTTATAAAAGAAAATGTTAAAATTGAAACACATATTGTTTATTTAAATAGCCATGGTGAATTCAGGACAATAAATATTATAAATTTTGGAAATGGATATCATGAAGTTTCTGTTGAAAATGATGATGCAGAAAATTTTGCTAAAAAAATTTCTATTAAGTCTGGGACAGGTAAAAAATACAACCAGGTTTTTATACGCTCAATGAAAGCAGAAAAAATTGTAAAAGAATGGCTTGACTGGGAAAAACAAGGTAAAAAGGGATTTAGGCTTATAAAAAGTGCCAGTATGTTACATGATGGAAATGCGGATGGAATTAAACTGGCAAAAAAACATCTAAAGAAACTTAAAACATATCTGGCAAAATGTAGAAAAACTAACGGGACACCATGTGGTTATGAAAATTATTTTGAATGTGTCCAGAATGACGGAAGCAAGTTCCATTTTTCTATATCTGCGGACGGGGAAAGTGTTTCAACAGATAAGGGTGTGTATACTATTGATTATCCATATAATGAAAAAATAGTGGAAATATTTCGGCAAATCCGTTAATTTTGTGTATGTGTTTAACATTTTACGTCTGCTTCATATCATTTTTGGAATCAGCAGCAACAAACATGTATAAATGGTAACCAAAAAAATACCTGTCTCTAGAAGAATCCCAGCCCCAGTTACAGTCAGGCTGTGAAAATTTCTTTTTAATAACACTGCACTTTTTAAAAAATTTGTCGAGTATTTTATCAAAAAAAGTGGGGGAATTTTTATAAAACATGGATTGAAAGCCTTAGAAAATATGGGCTGAAGAATCCGAAAGTATATTAAAATATATGAGAAAGAGTAAGCTGAATTGAAAAAAAGACAAAACATCTTTATAGCATCTGTTATTGTTGCAACTATTGCTATAATATTATTTCTTACTTTTAAGCCACATAAACAGCTTAGTCAGGCGGTTCAAAAAGAAGTTCCTGTACAGACAGAAATACCTGCTAAAACAGGATATTTGTCAATTCTTTATATTGAAAATGATTCCTCAGCTGAAGGCAAAAGTATGATGGACTTTTATACATATGACCTGGATTCGGGTGAACTGGATATGAAAGCAAAACTTCCATGGCAGTCACAGTATTCTATGGGTGCTGTAAACCTGCATGATAATAAAATTTACTATACATACAGAGAAGAATGGAAAATAGGAGTTCCAGACCATTTATATGCATATGATTTAACAAATGGCAAATCTACGCTGCTTGAAACTGAAAACAGAGCATACAATGATATAATTCCACTGAAAAATAAACTGCTTATAACAGTTAAACCTGTGCATGCTATGATACCTGGACTATTTGATTTGGATACAAAAAGTTTTTCATATCTGTATAAAAAAAAGATAATGACCAGCAATGGATTTAAAGACTTTAAATATACTACCAGGCCAGTTGCTTTGAATTACAATTATAAATATGATAATTTTATAAATGTATATGTAAATGAAGGCAAATTTTATGACTGGCTGGCCAATTCAAGAAAAAGAAAATCTAAAAGAAAATCTATTAAATACCATATTTCTTTGATTGACAGCGAACTTAATGTTAAATACAAATATGATAGCTTTACTTTAAATTCAGTAGATGATGAACTTGTCACAGCAACACAAATATCACCTGACAGCATTATTATCCAGACTGCCCATGATGAATATAGAACAGATCCGGATGCAGGATATAAATATACTTTTTATAAAATTAATTTTACGGATAAAACATGTAAAAAAATTCCTTCACCATTTCCTAAAATAGATGCTGGTCATTCCATTACATTAGACGAAGGCAACAGTTATTATATATTAGGACATTATAATGGCAGACATGGTCTTTATTATTATGACTGTATAAACGACAAAGTAAGCCCTATTCTTTTAGATGCTGATAAAGAAGACAGTTATGTTGCCAATTATTGTCTTGTAGAAAAGTAAACCGTTCTGTAAACAGGACAGCAACACCCAGATATAGAAAATGGAGGATAATTATGCATAACAAAAGTTACCAACAAAAAATTATACTTGCTATATTAACAACCGTTATAATTTTTACTTCTGTAATAATATTATTAAAAAATGCATCAGGCAAAAGCAATTTATATTCTAACGAATATTATAGTTTATCATTACCACAAAACTGTGACATTCAAGAAGATGAATTTAATACTTCTATTTTGTATAATAATAAAAAAATTGCTACAATTACAGTGGAAGAAGATTTCCAATATGGCGGCAATGCAGAGAGAATTGTTGCAAATTGGATTGGTATGCATGCCAGTGTAAATTCTGATTCAGCTTTTTTTACATATAAAAATGATGAATTTCATAAAGTAAGCGTAAAATCCGGATTATCTGCTGCCCAGGAAATTAATAAAGAGAAACCTGAAGCTGATGAAATACATTATTTTTATTTATCTAAAAAAAACCTTTTTGTTGATATTATGGTGTATGATGATGAATATATCACTTTAATAGAAGACTTAGTAAAATCTTTTACACTGAAATAATTAATTATATATACACTTTTTTGTATGAAAGCCTCTATCATTTAGACAGAGGTTTTCACACTTTTTTGGAAAAAACGTCAAATAACCAGACAAAGAAATCTGTGTTGCCATAGTTTACATAAAGCAAAGGGATTGATGAAAATTATGAAAAAAATAATATTTTACATATATGCATTGTTTTTATTTATTTTTATTGTGTTGAAGTTTCATGGTTCATTCTATGAAATATATGATAGAATAAAAAGCTTGAAATATAATAGAGAGTCTGGCATATGGAATTGTAATATGGTGTTATTTAAAAATATTAAAGCTGAAATGGAATATGTAAATAATTTCTGGGCATTGAAAAATTTAATGGGTAATGTTGTTGTGTTTGTTCCGCTAGGTTTTTTAATACCATTTACATTCCCAGGATTCTCTAAATTTTATAGGACATTTTTAATTTGTGAATTTACAATTTTATTTATTGAAATTATTCAATTTATAACTATGTTGGGATTCTTTGACGTAGATGATATTTTTCTCAATTCTCTAGGATGTGTAACAGGATATGCAGGTTTTAAAATATATTGTAGCGGGCATGACAGAAACTAAAAAAATATTGGTTATTTTCTTTTTCATAAATAAAACCTCCTTTTTTATGTATAAATGTGCGAAAAATACTTTGTATCCTAATTACATTATCACACATTTTAATATAAAAAGGAGGTTTTTGCGAAAAAATTTTAACCGTCAGAGCTGTTTGATTTTGGTGCTCCTCATTTATGGGATGCAATTACCTGACTGCTCCCACGGGCAAGCCCGCCCTTTCTGTTTGTCCATATTCTGTTAATCCCAATTAATAGCCTCATGTGGTACGGTTTCTCTGTTTTCAATCTCTTTCATTGCCTGTTCAAGTTCCACACGTTCTGACGGTGTAACTTTTGTGAAATCGGGATCCCATGCAAGCACTAGTATAAATAAAAATAAAT
>DKXQ01000184.1:5495-5985 GCA_002493085.1 Lachnoclostridium sp. UBA7122 | reverse complement strand
CACAGAACCGTCCCCTGTGCTACAGGTATAGGCGTTGCTGATGATTATTTAATTCCAGCTGGTGCTTCTTGTGTTGTTGGTGGTTTGCATAATTTATACGGGGAAAAAATTTGTACAGAATGTGGGGCGGTTATTTATGGATATTGATAAAGATAAATTACAATATTTATTTAAATTTATAGATGAATATCTTTGTGATTCAATTGATGAGGTATTGCATGATTCAAGGGATGATCCACATTTTTCTGCTGTAGCTGTTTCAAATATGATTAAATGCTATATTTATATAGAAAAGCAGATGGGAGAAAATTTACCTTTTGATGATGTGAAATCATATTTTGATTATAATGTATATACAGAAGCTGAATATCAGATTTTTGAAGAAAGCCGTTCAAAGGAATCTCAATATTACAAAGACATTCAATATTAACCACGGCACAGGGACGGTTCTATGATTGACTGAACAAAAACACAGGGGACGGTTCTCTGT
>DKXQ01000184.1:984-5153 GCA_002493085.1 Lachnoclostridium sp. UBA7122 | reverse complement strand
AAAAAACTCGCGTAGTGGCGGGTTTCCACGCCCGCCACTTGCCAATTAACCTAACACACAGAACCGTCCCCTGTGCTACTCGGGAATAATCAGATATACGAAAGATTATAGCAGAGCGAAGAGTGTTGAATTCTTTCCCGAAGGAAAAGAAACTCACCCGTACAAACAAAAGTCTGCGAAGATAAATAAAGTATCTGCTGTTATAACGGGAGTGTCGCTTGCACTTGACTTGGGGAACACATGGACTGCGAATAATGGCAATACGAATGGTGATAGAGTTGTTAAATCCCTAATTCAAGTTGGAGGTGTTGTTGCTGGAATTGGAGCTGGTGCAGCAATTGCCGCTGTTACGGGACCAACAGTAGTGGGTGTAGTTGCTTTTGCAGGTTTAAGTTATGTCACAGGAATTGTAATAGATGAAGCTTGTACCGCACTAATGAATAAAGCTGGGGTGGAATAGTGATGGAAAAATACTTTCAAAAAAAAAGTTACTTTTATTTTGGTGCTTTTTTTATGTATGCAATGATACTTTTTTTTGCTGTTTCAGCAAAGATGGTTTTTCATTCTGATCGCGCTTGCGGATATTGTCTAGCTAGTGTGCCGCTTGCAATTATGGTAAATATATCTATGTATCATGATTACAAAAAACCTATAATATTATTTGAAAAACAAATGACAATTTCTTCAAGAGGCGTAGAAAATACAGTTTTGTATTCAGAGATTATGCGCATTGAATATCAGGGAATTCAGCATTGCTTTTTAAGAGATGCTATGATTATTTATTGCGGTACCAAGGGGAAAATTTATATAGAGGCGGCATATGAGGATTATTTAACCTTGTGGAACAAAATCATTGCAAAAGCAAGCGAAAACAATCCGCGAGTAACCGTTAGCTCCAAGATGATAAATCGATTAGGTAAATCTCAATAGGTCAAAAAGAAATAGCACAGGGGACGGTACTGTGTGCGATTGAGTTAATGCAACAAACACAGGGAACAGGCAATCAGGGCAGGCAATCAGGGGACGGTTCTCTGATTGAAAGGAACAGATAAAATCACAGAACCGTCCCCTGATTGTGCATTACTTCGATAGCGAGACAGGGTTCTATTATTTAAAATCTCGCTATTATTCGCCTGAAATGTGTCGGTTTTTGAATGCGGATGGGTTTACGCAAACAGGGCAAGGGTTACTTGATAAAAATATGTTTGCGTATTGTGGGAATAATCCTGTGAATAGGTTTGATTTAAACGGAAATAAATGGGCAGATATAAAACAAAAAATTTCTAATGCATGGAATCGATTTACAAATTGGGTGGATAGAACGTTTGGGGCAACAACTTCAACAATCGTATCAATGTCGACGGATTTAACATTTGAGACACCAGCGATTTCTCCAGTTTATGTAAAAGTAGGAACAGACACAACCGTTACTACAACTAGTAATAAGCAAATGTCTAAACCTGTAACTGTACACGGAACATATAACCAATTCAATCCATTAAAATCGTCTGTATCCTTGATAATAAATAGTTCTAATTGCGGCGCAAAAGTAACTCTAGCGTTAGATGATATTGGGTTTTATCAGCAAGACACAATAGATAATACTACTACAATTAATGGCGTTAAGATTAATCTTAGCAATTTAACTGTGTCTTGTGTATCAGGAAGTGAAATAACCTGGGATAACCAAACTGAAAAAACCTATGCGGAAGTAGGCTTTTGCGGGTACACACCAGCTGCAATTGCATTCGCTTATGTAAATAACGGTCAGACTAATTCTGCCCCTCAGCCTCGACCTCAGCCTCAACCCGGACTTGCATAGTTGAAAGGAGTTGATTTAATATGTTTTTTTTTGCAATGCGAATTTTTTTTGTAACGATACTTTTTATCATTTTATTTTTGCTAATAAAACGGTCAAAAATCGTGAAGAAAGAAATTTTTAATATTTTTCTGATTGTTTTATTAACAGTCACTTTATTCGTCTCTTATTTAATGACTCCGATAGAAAACTTGTTTTTGACTTTTTCGTCTGTAGAAAAAGCATTTACTTATGTAAGTACACAATCTACAAAAGATATATTGTGTGTAGTAGATGGAAAAGAAACATCATTAGTTGTGGCTGCAAATGACGAGGAAAATATATTAAAAATTTTCCCTTTGACAGAAAATGGCTGGAAATTAAGTGCTGGGTTGGAGACGGCTCTAATTATGCAACAGCATTATGGAAATGTATCTTTCCACATTTATAGATATAAAGAATCTAATGATTATTATATCCAAATTTTTAATGTTTATGGGGAAGCGATAGAACTAAGTGATAATCAAGACTCTATATTTTATTCTGTTGAACGACCAAATTCGAGTGTGAGACAGCCGATGCACTATTATTATACATGTGTGCAAAACATAAAAGATGACTATATTATTTATATAGATGGACAAGAAGTAAATCTCAATCAGGGGACGGTACTGTGATTGACTGAGGTTTAGCAATCTTTAAAACACAGGGGGAACGGTTCGGAACAATCAGGGGACGGTTCTCTGATTGACGAAAGCAAACTAAATCACAGAACCGTCCCCTGATTTTCGAGATGTTTCCTCATTTCCCATGGACAAGGCAGGATTTTTAGGAATGGAAAGAAATTTATTAATGAATCAAGGATATATATATGAAGATGGATATTGGATAATGCCATAAGGGAGGTGAAATGGATGAATTATTCTGTATTCTGTCATTTAACACTCTCAGCATTTAAGAAGATAGAAAAGGAATATTTAAGTTCTCACATTATAAAAAAAACTATATACTATTTAAGGGTAATGAATTTCATTTGGAAATTTATTATGAAAACTATTTAGAAGTTAATGTGAATTTTTCTTTTTATGAAAATGGAGAATTTGTAAATGTACCTTTAAAAAACATGATGGTATATTTGAATTTTGAAGAAAAAGAATTAAACCAAATTACGAAAAATCAGTTTTCTAGCGAAAAGGGGTATAGCATTTGGATTTTTGAAATTGCCCAAATATGTGAGTCGGTATTAAAATATATTCTGCGAGATAACAGTCTACTTTCCTCCTGTTATCATTGGCAAAAAGATATGAATAATATTTTGCTTTATAATGCAAATATGGATTGTGCTAAAAAGTGTCTAAATAATTTTTGGAAAAGTAAAAATTATTCGGCATATTCATCTTATTATTTAAATAATTGTCAAGAGTTTGTTGGCAATTCAACATTTTCTATATTTGAAAAGCGTGCAAAATATATTCGCAGACTAGAAATGCAGAACAATCAGGGGACGGTTCTCTGATTGACGAAAGCAAACTAAATCACAGAACCGTCCCCTGATTTTTCCTAGCAGTTAATGGTGCAAACGAGATACATGCTGTAATTAATGGAGTCGACACTACGATTAGATTTTTTGTTTCTAATGGAAAGGTGATAAACATAGATGCTTTTGTAGGTTTTTCAAGTGTAGTAAAAGGAACATTACTTAGGTGATAATATGAATCAAAACAGTGAAGAAATAGAAAAAATCCTCGAAAATAGAAGTAATGATTCTATAGATGATTTAATAACATATGTCTTATTTAGGCTACAAAGCCCTATCGAAGATTATTATTGGGCTATTGACTTTTTGCAAGATATGTATCCGAAAAAAAAAGATATTCGTTTAGCAATTATTGGGGCATATTTATCCTCAACCTGGCTTAGTGTAGCCAATAATCCTTTTATTCCCTTACTTAATGAGCATATATTAACTGTTGATAATCAAACAAAAGCAATTATTTATTATTTATATGCATATGATTTATATTTAAAATGTGATGATAATTACCCCAAACAATATTCTGATGCGTTGCGTAAATCCGTATTGTACTCTAAACGGTTTGTTCTAAACTATGTTCGCCTTGCAGAAGTATCAGGAAAAAAAGAAGCTATTTTACTATTAGATTTAGCCATTAAAAACGTCGAAAAAGTTTGGACTGAAGAGGAGTTACTGCAAGAGTCGGAAGACAGTTTTTTAACATATGAAAGTTTTATTGATGAATTTATATTGGGTGTGGACATCAGTTCTTTTGAATACGAGAATCTTCTAAAAAAAAGAAAATCTCTTAGATACAAACTTTTTTGAATAAATAAACACAGGGGACGGTTCTCTGTG
>DKXQ01000184.1:0-687 GCA_002493085.1 Lachnoclostridium sp. UBA7122 | reverse complement strand
CACACAGAACCGTCCCCTGTGCTATATTGAGGGTTAGACAATGAGTAATGCTTTTTATAAAAATGGGTTTCTCATAAAATCATACGAGGAGCAATCGTCTTATAATGTGGATGACACATACTTTGGAATCGGCAGGTATACAACGTGGCCTTTGGATACACTTACAGATACCGTTTCGGTTCGTCTTACTACGGAAGCCATAGAACGCTGGTTCGGTTATCAGGATAATAGATTAGAGGTAGTCCCCGATTTGGAATATCTGCAAAGATATGCCAACCATTGCCGTGAACTCAATATATCTATATTCTGTATACAGGTTGAAAGTCTTAATTCCATAATTACTACAGCGCATTCTCTTCCGGTTATAAGATGTTTAGGTTATGAATATGTGGATGCCGATATGTCAACCTCGTGTATATATGAAGATTTTGCTATGACGGATTCTTATGTTCAAAATATATTTCGTCCAATAAAGCAATATTTGAATCAGTATGGTCTTTTCGATTCTATGGATTACGTACAAAAGTATGAAATATGCCGAAAGCAGCTTATCAAGGAAGGTTATGATATGGAGGAGTATTTTAGCCCGACCGTAGTCAGATTAAGTGAAGTGGCAATTGACGAGCAATCAGTGGGCTAATACAGAGGAAACACAGGGGACGTTTCTCTGTGCTGACAAAATTCAGC
>DKXQ01000217.1 GCA_002493085.1 Lachnoclostridium sp. UBA7122 | reverse complement strand
CCCAGGTAAAGTTACACTATCCAGGTTTTAATATCCTCTTGACATATAAGTGCATTGAATATATAGTATTAATGTAAACAAAAAAATATAGCAAATGTCTCTTATTAAGAGTGGCGGAGAGTTAAGGCTCTGTGAAACCACGGCAACCCCCTCTGGGAAGGTGCCAATCTGAGCGGTAAAATCGAACAATAAGAGGATTTGAAATATCAAGTCCGTAATTATTGCGGGCTTGTTTTTATTTTATTAAAAAGAGAGGTACAGTAATATGGAAAGAAGATTATTTACATCTGAGTCGGTTACAGAAGGACATCCTGATAAAATCTGTGACAATATTTCTGACGCAATACTTGATGCGCTTATTACACAAGACCCTATGAGCCGTGTAGCGTGTGAAACTATTATTACTACAGATTATGTAATGGTAATGGGGGAAATCACAACTAAGGCAGATGTTGATTATGAAAAGATTGTGCGCAATACAATACGTGATATTGGTTATGATAGTGATGCAAAGGGATTTAACTGTGATACATGTAAAGTAAATATACTGCTTGACAAACAGTCAGCGGATATTGCAATGGGTGTTGACAAGGCGCTTGAAGCCAGGGAAAACCAGATGAGTGATGAAGAGATTGAAGCTATTGGTGCAGGAGACCAGGGCATGATGTTTGGCTTTGCAAGTAATGAAACAGAGGAGTATATGCCATATCCTGCATCACTTGCGCATAAGCTTGCAAGAAAACTTACAGAGGTGCGTAAGAATGGCACACTTCCTTATCTGCGTCCGGACGGTAAAAGCCAGGTTACTGTAGAATATGATGAAAATGGCAGGCCTGTACATATTAATGCTGTAGTTATTTCATCACAACATGCAGAAGATGTGGCACAGGATCAGATTCATAGAGATATCCGCCAGTATGTAATAGACCCGGTGCTTCCTGCAGAGCTTGTAGATAACAATACAAAGTATTTTATCAATCCTACAGGAAGGTTTGTAATAGGAGGACCAAATGGCGACAGCGGGCTTACTGGACGTAAGATTATAGTAGATACATATGGCGGATATGCACGTCATGGTGGTGGGGCTTTTTCTGGCAAGGACTGCACTAAAGTGGACCGTTCGGCTGCTTATGCAGCACGATATGTTGCAAAAAACATTGTGGCAGCAGGGCTTGCTGATAAGTGCGAGATACAGCTTTCATATGCTATTGGTGTTGCACAGCCTACATCTGTTATGGTGGATACTTTTGGCACGGGTAAGACCAGTGATGAAAAGCTTGTTGATATAATACGTGAAAATTTTGATTTGCGCCCAGCGGGCATTATAAAAATGCTGGATTTGCGCCGTCCGGTTTACAAGCAGACAGCAGCTTATGGGCACTTTGGACGCAATGACCTTGATTTATCATGGGAAAAGCTTGACAAAGCAGAAACTCTTAAAAAATATCTGTAAAATTTATAAAGCATCTTATGCATAAAGTCCCTTAAGGCTGGCGCAGTGCCAGTTTTAAGGGACTGTTTTATGTTTAAATTTTCTATCTGGTTTTAACTTTTACTGTAGTCCATTTGCTGTAAGATCTCTTTTTAGTTCCAGAATCATTATAATTTTTAAATGTACGTATTCTTACATAACAAACTTTTGAACTAATATTCTTCTTTATTGTGCATTTTGTTTTTGTTATTGTTTTAGACTTTGCTTTATTAAATTTTTTCTTATTAGATATCTGAACCTGATAACCACTGGATTTTGAAATTTTTTTCCATTTAAGGTTAAATTTGCCGTTTTTATATGAAGCCTTAATACTGTTTTTCTTTACTGCTTTTACCTTAGGTACTTTAACCTTATCTGCTTTAGCAGGTTTTTTGTAAGAATCATCACTGCTTTCACTGTAATCTGGGTCAGAGCTGCTGTCATCATCGTCATCACCTGGCCAGTCATCGAAAATATCAGGAAATTCTGAATCTGGTTCAGGACTTGTGGTTGCACTAGGGATAGATGTTATTTCAGGTTCAGGACTAAATGTTACTCTAGGACTTGGGCTTACCCTAGGGGATGGGCTAGGCGTTACCCTAGGTTCAGGACTAGGTGTTACCCTAGGGGATGGGCTAGGCGTCACCCTAGGACCAGGACTAGGTGTTACTCTAGGTGTTGGGCTAGGGGATGGGCTAGGCGTCACCCTAGGTTCAGGACTAGGTGTTACCCTAGGGGATGGGCTAGGTGTCACCCTAGGACCAGGACTAGGTGTTACTCTAGGCGTTGGGCCAGGTGTTACACTGGAACCCGGACTAGGTGTTACTCTGGTACTAAAACCTGGTGTTACTTCAGGGCTTGGTGTTATCATAGGGATAAAAATAGTTTCTCCAGAATCATCAAAAGCAGTTTTTTTAGCAGTTTCTCCAGGGCTAAGACTGGTTATTTCTTCTCTTGTTCTATTTGTCCACCTGAATACCATTTTGCCATCTTCTGATTTATCTGGAAGGCTTATAACTGTATCTGTCAAATTTTTTATCCAGACAGATGGCAGCTCATTAAAGAATCCAGCGGATACATCTGAGACAATATAACGTTTTTCAGAATATACAACACTGCCTGGTATAAGTATGCCAGAATCAGTATATTTAACAGCTTTGACAGCTTTAACTGTTCCCTCTTCACTGCCTGGATTAGTTACTTCAAAAAGTATTCCATCTTTCTCAAATTGATATCCTGTCTTCAGTTTTTCTGGTTTGCTGCCATCTAATGGCATAATATAGAAAACAGGAGCAGTAGTTTCTGATGTTAAGTAATCAGACAATATATTGTATACAAATTTTCCTGTAGAGTACCATATTATATTGCCATCTGAAACAATAGGTATACATTCTGACAGACATCCAGCAAATGACTGTATTGTTCCAATATCATTTCCATTTTCATCAAGTAATAAATAATTAATCTTTTGCTGGCATATAAAAGTTCTTTTGTTCAGAATTTTATAAGTTTCCCATATAAGAAGATATTTATTATCTGGAATACTAATTAAGTGGGGATTACTTGCAGTTTCTTTGCCGTCTTTTCCCAAATCTGTTATATATCTCATATTTACAGCACTTTCATCAAAATTACTTTTAGGAACAGAACTTACAAAAATATCGTTAGCTCCTGAACGTTGCATCGCTCCAGCTATAATTGCAGAAGATTTTGTTACAGCTAAACCACCTATCATCGCACCTGTATAATTATTGCCAATGCTGCCTTCAAAAGGTACCATGACTACATATTCATTTTTAGTTCCAAAAGAACCTTTGCCTGTTTTTGAAGGATCATACCTTGTTATGACACAGCCTCTTGGGTATGCATCGCCATGGTCACATGCATAGACCAGGTCATCACTGGCTTGTATAAACTGGTTAAAGGAATGGCTTACATAACCATAAGAAACATTGGAAACATCTTTCATAAGATATTCCACTGTACAAGTTTCCATGTCAAGATGTATTGTCACATTTGCCTGATGGTTAAGACCATCACTACTCTTGTACATTTCGTGACATGTGTGTATGTATAATTTCCCGTTAGATTCACTGAACCTGCAGCTGCCTGCATCAAAAGGCCCAGTAGTATTAGCATCTGTTATATCAGCAGAAGTAATACGTGTCCAGCTTTTGCTGTATTTGATAATACGGAACTCTGGCACACCAGGCTGTTCTTCATAATTCTTTTTTCCTTCTACAACAAAATAGTAATCATCTGTGGCATAAATTCCACCATACTGAGGCAGTTCTAAAGGTGTTGAATGTGAGCTTATAAATGAAAATGCGCTGCTGTATACTTCTTCAACAATATTTGTGCCAATCAGTTCAATACGTGAAAATGTACCATCTGGATTCTTAATAAGCTGTGACTTTACTGTATCTCCATAAGTTGAATAATCCTGTGAATGTGCATTTTCAGACTTTGTACAATCATCTGCAGTCACTTCGGATATCTTTGCGCTTGCCGTTCCATTAAAAACTGCGGCAACAGTGACAGCTAAAGCCAGTAATATGCTAATATTGGTTTTACTGCGGCTTTTTTTCATAAAATATAACAGGCACGCAAACCCATTACCCTTGGGTGACGGGAGAAGTGCCATCCTCCTTTTCTTATTTTTAGGCATATTTTGCGTTGTAAGCCAGTATATGCCAGACTGGCCAATGTTATTATAAGGTTTTTTGACAGCAGCACTCCTTTCTATAGATTTAGGAATTTATCAAGGATTTCCTATAATTTATTATAATATATGTTCTGCTGCTTGTATAGTAGCCTGGTAAAAAATATAGAGAAAGACTATGGGGTTTCTGTGTAAGAATTTTGACATTGCCCTGCCTGCTGCAAAAATCCTGTAATTTTAAAAAATGGGGAAATTCAAACAAGTTTTTTAGTTTACATTTCTGGTAGCTTTATGTTATGATAATCAATATGTGCCAGATGTACATTTTAAGTTCAGGGTTCTGTTTACAGACATGGGAGGCGGATATAGTTTATGGAAATGATATTACCAGAGAATGTCTCATATATTATTAATAAATTAGAAGATTCAGGATATGAGGCATATGCCGTTGGCGGATGCGTAAGGGATACAATACTTGGCAGAGTACCTTTAGACTGGGATATAACAACATCTGCGAAGCCGTCTTTTATAAAATCATGTTTTAAGAGGACTATAGATACTGGTATACAACATGGGACTGTCACAGTCATGATTAAAGACACAGGCTATGAAGTAACTACTTACAGGATAGATGGTGAATACGAAGACGGCAGGCATCCAAAAAGTGTTGAGTTTACAAGCAATCTGCGTCTTGACCTGGAGCGGCGTGATTTTACAGTAAATGCAATGGCTTATAATTATAAGTCAGGGCTTGTTGATGAATTTGGCGGCATACAGGATTTAAAGAATGGCATTATCCGCTGTGTAGGTAATGCCAGAAGCAGGTTTGATGAGGATGCACTAAGGATGCTCAGGGCAGTACGTTTCTCAGGGCAGTTAGGTTTTACTATTGAAGAAAAGACACAGCAGGCCATAACAGAAATGGCAGGGAACCTTGGAAAAACCAGTGCAGAAAGAATACGGACAGAGCTTGGCAAACTGCTTGTTTCAGATAATCCTGGCAAGATAAGGGAAGCTTACAAGACAGGAATGACTAAAGTTTTTCTTCCTGAATTTGACAAGATGATGGAAACAGGACAACACAATCCCCATCATATATATACTGTAGGGGAACACTGTGTAAGAAGTACTGGCATTATGGGACAGTTTTTTAATCCAGACTGCCAGATAGATGGAGGCATGTATAATTATATCCAGGCAAATGTACTTGAAAAGGCAGCAGGATTTACTTGTGGCATAGACAAAAAGCGCCAGCTTATGCTATGTCTTACAATGCTGTTTCATGATATTGCAAAACCTGAAGTTATGGTTATTGATAAAAATGGAACAGGACATTTTCACGGACATCCACAAAGGGGTGAAAAGATGGCTGCTATAATTTTAAAAAGGCTATCATTTGATAATGAGACTATTTCAATAGTCAAAAGACTTATAAAGTACCACGACTACAGGATACTGCCGGAACCCTGTGCAGTAAGAAGAGCTGCCGCAAAGATAGGCAATGACATAATGCCGATGCTTTTTCTTGTACAATATGCTGATATTTTAGCACAAAATCCTGTTACATTTGCTGAAAAACTTAAAGGGCTTGACAGTGTAACAGAAGTGTATAAAAAAACCGTTAGTGAAAATGCACCACTGTGCATAAAGGATTTAGCAGTAAATGGCAATGACCTTATAGCGTCAGGTATTAAAAAGGGTCCTGAAATAGGTAAAATTCTTAAAAATCTGCTTGATATGGTCCTTGAAGAACCCGAAAAAAATGAAAAAACATTGCTGTTAAGTTATGTGGATAAAGAAATAAGCCGGAGGTGGACAGAATGATGGATTTTAATGTTAAGTTTAATAAAATGACTAAGGCCATGAAAACACAGCTATTTATAGATAACCTGACGATGATTTTTAATCCACAGGCGTTATTTAGTGATGGAACGCCTCTGTACAGAATACCATCTGAGCCACAGGTTAATGACCTGGTGAAGATACGTTTCAGAAGCGGCAGGGAAAACGTCGATTCAGTTTATCTTGTATGTGGCAATGACAGACAGCTTATGGTTAAAATCTCCAATGACAGGCTGTTTGATTATTATGAAGGCAAGATACAGCTTGGTACTGAAAAAATAGAATACTATTTTGAAGTACACAGTGGACAGATAGTGTGTTATTATAACAGTGTTGGTGTATGCAGTGGCGTTGAACCATATTATAATTTCTTCATTACACCGTCATATTCTACTCCTGATTGGGCAAAAGGGGCTATATTTTACCAGATATATGTTGACAGGTTTTATAATGGCGACCGCTCAAATGATGTGGAAAAAGATGAGTATGTATATATAGGCGAGGGGACAGACAGGGTGACAGACTGGTTTAAATATCCTGCGGCGATGGGTGTAAGGGAATTTTATGGTGGTGATATTGCAGGTATAATGAAAAAACTGGATTATCTCCAGAAACTTGGTGTTGATGCCATATATTTAAATCCGGTTTTTGTCTCGCCATCGAACCACAAATATGATATACAGGACTATGATTATATAGACCCACATTTTGGAAAAATTATTAAAGATGAAGGAGAGGTTATAAGACGTGGCAGCAATGGGGAACTTATATGTGAGTATAATCATCCAAATAAGAGTGCAACACGCTATATCTGCCGTGTAACGGATAAGGAAAACCTTGAAGCAAGCAATGAGTTATTTGTCCAATTTGTTACAGAGGTCCACAAAAGAGGCATGAAAGTTATACTTGATGGTGTATTTAACCACTGTGGTTCATTTAATAAGTGGTTTGACAGGGAATGTATATATGAAAATGCTGAGGGATATGGTAAAGGTGCATTTATTGCGGGAGATAGTCCTTACCGTTCATTCTTCAAATTTAATGATGATAAATGGCCATACAATACAAACTATGATGGCTGGTGGGGGCATGATACGCTGCCAAAGCTTAATTATGAGGAATCGCCAGAACTTTTTAACTATATTATGAGGATTGCCCGCAAGTGGGTTTCACCGCCATATAATGTAGATGGCTGGAGACTGGACGTTGCAGCAGACCTTGGCAATACACCAGAATACAACCACTATTTCTGGCAGGAATTCAGAAGAAATGTAAAAGAAGCCAATCCAAATGCAATAATCCTTGCAGAGCACTATGGAGACCCCACAGACTGGCTTAGGGGAGGGCAATGGGATACTGTAATGAATTATGATGCATTTATGGAACCTGTAACATGGTTTTTGACTGGTGTAGAAAAACACAGTGATGAATACCGGGGAGACCTGCTTGGCAATGCCGATGCGTTTTTTGGTTCAATGCGTCATTTTATGACAAGGTTTGGTACACAGTCACTACAAGTTGCTATGAACGAACTTTCCAACCATGACCATTCAAGGTTTCTTACACGGACTAACAGGCGTGTTGGAAGAACAGCTACATTAGGTCCTGATGCCGCCAATGAAGGTATTGACAAAGCTGTATTCCGGCTTGCTGTCATGATGCAGATGACATGGCCAGGAGCACCTACTATTTATTATGGGGATGAAGCCGGACTGTGTGGATGGACTGACCCTGATAACAGACGTACTTATCCATGGGGGCGGGAGGACAATGAACTTATAGAGTACCACAGGGAACTTATACGCATACACAAAGATTACCAGGTATTAAAGACAGGTTCAATACTGTTTCTGAATGGTGAATACCAGCTTATAAGTTATGGCAGGTTTGATGACAATGACAGGGTTGTTGTTGTAATAAACAGCAGTGAGGAAACCAGGACACTTAATATACCAGTATGGCGTCTTGGAATGGTTGACAATTCATATATGGCAAGGCTTATGATTACAAACAGGGATGGTTATTCAGATGAAGCCAGGCTGTATACTTTAGAAAACAATATGCTTTATGTGGAGTGTCCGCCAGTATCAGGTGTTATTATAAAAGATTTTAAAAACCAGGTTTAAAAACCTAGGTATTTTGTGTGCCAGCTGGCATATATAGCCAGACCGGCGGAACGGAGGAAAAATGTATAATTTAATTCCAGTATTTTGTGCACGTGATATCATATCTTTAGTACGTGCGCTTCCAGGCTCTGCAGCACAGGGTCTTATCTGGGGGATTATGGCAATAGGCGTGTTTCTTACTTTTAAAATTCTTGATTTTGCTGACCTGACAGTAGATGGGTCATTTGGCACAGGTGGTGCAGTTACAGTTATGCTTATACTCGCAGGATATCCGCCTGTAGCAGCAGTAGGAATTGCATTTTTAGCAGGAATACTTGCAGGCATAGTAACAGGTATATTACATACTGTTTTTGGAATACCTGCAATTCTTTCTGGTATACTGTCCCAAATTGCACTTTATTCTGTAAACTTAAATATATCACAGGGAAAGGCAAACCAGGCTGTCAGTGTTGACTTGTACGACCTGATTGTAACAGGAAGAAATAACCCTGCAACAATTCTGACAGTTATCATAATACTTGCTTTAATAATTGCACTGTTATACTGGTTTTTTGGAACAGAAATTGGTTTTACGATAAGGGCAACAGGATGTAATGAAAATATGTCACGTGCACAGGGGATTAATACTTCTATAGCAAAAGTAGTAGCACTGGCTTTTTCCAATGGCCTTGTCGCACTGGCAGGAGGCATATTGTCGCAGTACCAGGGCAACTTTGATGTCAATATGGGGCGTGGCGCTATCGTTATAGGCCTGGCATCTGTTATTATAGGAGAAGTTATTGGTGAAGCTCTGCTTGGCAAGCGTTTAAACTTTTCAGGCAGGCTTGCGTTTGTTGCTATAGGAAGCATTATTTACTACGTTGTAATACAGTTTGTACTGTGGATGGGTCTGCCTACTATAGATATGAAACTGTTCTCCGCCCTTGTGGTTGCAATATTCCTTGCAGTGCCGTATATGAGCGGAAAATCTAAAAATTCCTATAGAAAGGCAGTGAAAAAGTAATGTTAGAGATTAACAATATCCACAAGACATTTAATCTTGGTACAATTAATGAAAAAAAGGCACTAAATGGAGTAACCCTGTATCTTGATGAGGGCGACTTTGTAACTGTTATTGGTGGTAACGGGGCAGGTAAATCTACTATGCTTAATGCTGTTGCCGGTGTGTGGCCTGTGGACAGCGGGAGCATAATTATTGATGGCACTGATGTAACAGGGCTTCCAGAACACAAGAGGGCATCTTATCTTGGGAGGGTATTCCAGGACCCGATGAATGGCACTACTGCAACAATGGAGATACAGGAGAACCTTGCACTTGCAGCAAGACGGGGACAGCGCAGAGGGCTTAAGTGGGGCATAACGAAAGCGGAAAGGACCAGATACAGGGATATTGTAAAAAGCCTTGACCTGGGACTTGAAGACAGGATGACATCAAAAGTGGGGCTTTTGTCCGGAGGACAGCGGCAGGCACTTACACTTATTATGGCTACATTAAAAAAACCAAAATTACTGCTGTTAGATGAGCATACAGCAGCCCTTGACCCAAAAACTGCTGCAAAAGTACTTGAACTGTCAGATAAGATTATTGCAGAAAACCACCTTACAGCTATGATGGTTACGCACAATATGCGTGATGCCATTATACATGGAAACCGTCTTATAATGATGAATGAAGGCCAGATAATACTTGATATAAGAGGCACAGAAAAAAAGAAACTTTCTGTAGAAGACTTACTTCAGAAGTTTGAGGAAGTAAGCGGTGAGGAGTTTGCCAGTGATAAAGCACTGCTTGGATAAACGCAAGTTTTTGATGAATCTGTAAACAGAACATATGTACTTGCAATGAACGCCAGTCCGTGTTATTCTGTTTATGCTGCTGGTTACATGCCAGCAGACAATCAGAATGAAAGGATGTTACAGACGGATATGGCTAAACACAATGATGTTATAAAATATATTAAGATAAGAAAAGCATATGAACATAACCTTAAAAATATAGATATAGATATTCCACGTGACAGTTTTGTTGTACTTACAGGCCTTAGCGGCTCTGGCAAGTCATCTCTTGCTTTTGATACTATTTATGCTGAAGGGCAGAGAAGATATATGGAGTCTTTGTCCTCTTATGCAAGGCAGTTTCTTGGGCTTATGGAAAAGCCAGGTGTTGAGAGCATTGAAGGGCTTCCTCCTGCTATATCTATTGACCAGAAGTCTACAAACAGAAATCCACGCTCTACAGTTGGCACAGTTACAGAAATTTATGATTATTTCAGGCTGTTGTATGCAAGAGCCGGCATACCACACTGTCCTGGCTGTGGTAAAGAGATTAAAAGGCAGACTGTTGACCAGATAGCTGACGAAATTATGTCACTGCCTGAGCGGACAAAGATACAGCTGCTTGCACCTGTTGTAAGGGGAAGAAAAGGGCAGCATGCCAAGGTTTTTGAAAGTGCAAGAAAGAGCGGATATGTCAGGGTTGTTGTTGATGGTGATATTTATGAACTTTCAGAGGAAATCATTCTTGATAAGAATAAAAAGCATGATATCGAAATAATGGTTGACAGGCTGATAGTACGTGAAGGCATTGAAAAAAGACTGGCAGATTCAATAGAAAATGTCCTGCGCCTGTCAGATGGGCTGCTTATAGCTGATATACCAGGTGACAGAAGAATGAATTTCAGCCAGAGTTTTTCATGTGCAGACTGTGGCATAAGCATTGATGAAATTGAGCCAAGGATATTTTCATTTAATAATCCGTTTGGTGCGTGTGAAGTCTGTCATGGCATAGGTTATAAGATGGAGTTTGACGAAGAACTTATACTTCCAGACCCGTCTTTAAGCCTTGCAGATGGTGCACTCGTTGTATATGGATGGCAGTCTGTGCCTGATAAGACAAGCTTTTCAAGGTGTCTTTTAGACGCACTGGCAGATGAATACGGGTTTGATTTAAACACACCATATAATGAACTTCCAAAAGATATACAGAACATGATAATGCATGGAACAGATGGCAGGGAAGTAAAAGTCCATTATAAAGGACAGCGTGGCGAAGGCATCTATGATGTTGCATTTGAAGGCGTTATAAAAAATGTTGAGCGCAGGTACAGGGAAACCAGTTCGGATTTATCTAAAAGAGAATATGAAACATTTATGCGGATTACGCCTTGTAAAGCATGTAAAGGCAAAAGGCTTAAAAAAGAGGCACTTGCAGTAACAATAGGGGATAAGAACATTGCAGAGGTTACAGACATGTCAATATGTGACCTTATGGATTTTCTTGAAAATCTGTCCCTTAGTGAAAAGCAGCTGCAGATTGGCAAAGTTGTACTTAAAGAAATACGGTCAAGGGTGCGTTTCCTTATGGATGTAGGACTTGAATACCTTTCTTTATCACGTTATACAGGAAGCCTGTCAGGTGGTGAAGCGCAGCGCATACGCCTTGCTACACAGATTGGCTCCGGGCTTGTAGGTGTGGCATATATACTTGATGAGCCAAGCATAGGCCTGCACCAGCGTGACAATGACAAACTGCTCCAGACCCTTAATAAACTTAAAGACCTTGGCAACACGCTTATAGTCGTAGAACACGACGAGGACACAATGTTTGCTGCTGATTATATAGTTGATATAGGTCCTGGCGCTGGTGCGCATGGCGGTGAGGTAGTAGCAAAAGGAACAGCACAGGATATAATGGATGCTCCTGCTTCAATCACTGGCGCTTATCTTAGTGGCAGAAAAAGCATCCCTGTGCCAGCAGGACGCAGAAAACCATCAGGCTGGATAACAGTAAAAGGAGCAAAAGAAAACAACCTTAAAAATATAAATGTATCATTTCCTACAGGTGTTATGACTTGTGTTACAGGTGTATCAGGCTCAGGCAAAAGCTCCCTTGTAAATGAAATACTGTACAAATACCTTGCCAGAAAACTTAACCATGCAAGATGCATACCAGGTTTGTGTAAAAATGTGGAGGGGATAGAAAAACTAGATAAAGTAATAAGTATAGACCAGTCTCCTATAGGCAGGACACCACGCTCAAATCCTGCGACATATACAGGCGTATTTGACCTTATAAGGGATATATTCGCAGCTACGCCTGATGCTAAGATGAAAGGGTATAAAAAAGGAAGGTTCAGTTTTAATGTCAAAGGCGGCAGATGTGAAGCATGCAGAGGTGATGGGATTATTAAAATAGAGATGAATTTTCTGCCAGATGTCTACGTACCATGTGAAGTATGCAGGGGCAAAAGGTATAACAGGGAAACCCTTGATGTTAAATATAAAGGCCAAAATATATATGATGTGCTTGATATGACTGTTGAAGAAGCATTAACTTTCTTTGAAAACATTCCAAGCATACGCAATAAAATGAAAACCCTCTATGATGTAGGGCTGTCATACATTAAGCTTGGACAGCCTTCCACCACACTGTCAGGCGGAGAGGCACAGCGTGTAAAACTAGCAACAGAACTTAGCAGAAGAAGCACAGGCAAAACTGTTTATATACTTGACGAACCTACAACAGGACTGCACTTTGCAGATGTACACAAACTTGTAGATATTTTAAGAAGGCTTGCAGAAGGCGGCAATACCGTTATTGTAATTGAACATAATCTTGATGTTATAAAAACGGCCGACTATATAATAGATATGGGACCTGAGGGTGGAGAAAACGGTGGTACAGTAATTGCCAAAGGAACGCCAGAAGAAGTGGCACAGGATAAAAAATCGTATACAGGATATTATATAAAAAAGATGCTGGCAAAAAATGCACATTAAAAGATTATCTAAGCAGGGAAGATAACAAAATAGAATATTGATTTTTAGGAGAGATATATATGGATTATCAAATCAGGGAAATCAGAAAAAGCGAATATCCTGTATTATCTGATTTTTTGTATGAAGCAATATTTGTACCAAAGGGAATAGCGCTGCCCGCAAGAGATATCATCGATACGCCAGAACTGCGCATGTATACAGACGGTTTTGGCACCAGGAAAGGTGATAATTGTCTGGCCGCAGATTTTGGTGGCAAGATAGCCGGAGCGGTTTGGACGAGGATTATGGAGGATTATAGTCATGTGGACGATGAAACACCATCCTTTGCCATTTCGCTATATAAGGAATACCGCAGCCAGGGCATCGGTTCACAGCTTTTGGAGATATCTTATGGAAAAAGAAGACTTTGATATATATTCTGGCTTTGCATATGTTTATGACAGTTTTATGGATAATATACCATATAAAGACTGGTATGACTATCTGCATGGACTTCTTATAGATTATAATATAAATAGTGGCATAGTAGCCGACCTTGCCTGTGGTACAGGCACTATAACTGCTATGTTTGCATCAGACGGATACAATATGATAGGTGTTGATTTGTCGCCAGAAATGCTTGAAGTGGCACACAACAAATGTCCTGATAGTGTGCTTTTGCTGCATCAGGATATAAGGGAACTTGATCTATATGGCACT
The DNA here is from genome assembly GCA_002493085.1 of Lachnoclostridium sp. UBA7122. Taxonomy (GTDB): domain Bacteria; phylum Bacillota; class Clostridia; order Lachnospirales; family Lachnospiraceae; genus Butyribacter. Next base: position 9,429 of record DKXQ01000217.1, on the reverse strand, counting down.
GCTGCCGCAATGGTATGCATATGTGATGGCATGAACTATATGCCTGATGAAGAAAGCCTGTACCAGGTATTTAACAGGGTACACACTTTTCTTGATGATGGTGGCATTTTTATATTTGACATGAAGACATGGCATTTTTATGAAAATGTGCTTGGCAGCCAGTCAATCGTAGACAACAGGGAGCAGTCAAGCCTTATATGGGAAAATGGATTTGACAAAGCCACAGGGATTAATGAATACTTTATTACAATTTACAATCTTTATTCTAAAGAATTGGGACTTTTTGAAAGATTTGACGAATACCACAGGCAGAGGGCTTATCCTGTAGAAAAAGTAACAGGGCTTGCAGCAAAGGCAGGGCTTGAAACAGTTGCTGTATACAATGCATTTACGAAAGAAAAACCTCTAAGTAACAGTGAAAGAATTTATTATATTATGAGAAAGCGGAGGATGGCCTGAATGGACAGTGATTATATTGTAAGAGCATCTGCGGCAGGACACCAGTTGCGTGCATTTGCCATTACAAGCAGGAATATTGTTGAGAAAGCAAGACAGATACATGGTACAAGTCCTGTGGCAACAGCGGCTTTAGGCAGGCTTCTTACAGCGGGAAGCATGATGGGGAGCATGATGAAAGGGGAGCAGGATATTCTTACCCTGCAGATAGATTGTAAAGGACCAATAGGAGGCATAACAGTTACAGCAGATTCTAAAGCTAATGTAAAAGGGTATGTAAACCATCCTGATATAATACTTCCTCCAAATGCAAAGGGAAAGCTTGATGTAGCAGGTGCAACAGGACCAGGATTTTTAAATGTCATTAAAGATATTGGCATGAAAGAGCCATATAACGGACAAATACAACTTATTTCCGGGGAAATTGCCGAGGATTTGACATATTATTATGTTACATCTGAACAAGTACCTTCGTCAGTCGGGCTGGGTGTCCTGATGGATAAAGATAATTTTGTTAAACAGGCAGGAGGATTTATAATACAAGTCATGCCAGATGCAGATGATGAGGTTATAGACAGGCTTGAAGATTCAATTAGCAAGATACATTCTGTAACAGATTTGCTTGAAGATGGCATGACACCAGAGGATATTCTGGAATATATTATGCAAGATACTGGTTTGGAAATATTAGAAAAAATACCAGCAAAATACCACTGTAACTGTTCAAAAGAAAGGGTATCAAGGGCAATCGCCAGTTTAGGGCGCAGTGACCTGCAGGAAATGATAGATGATGGCGTTCCTGTAGAAGTGGACTGCCATTTCTGTAGCGCACACTACATTTTTGACGTAACGGAACTGAAAAGATTAATCAGATGAGGAGTGGTTGAATGCTGAAAGGATACAGGAGGCTGGTATATGTATGCATCACCGCAGTTTTGATACTGGTCTTTGCAGGATACTTTAATAACAAAAATAAAGTACATGCAGAAGCAGTAGGCGTTGTCAATGTAAGCGGATACTTGAACGTGAGAAAAGGTCCGGGCACATCATATGCGCTATTAAAATCAGGCGGGACAGGAATTACTCTTACAAACGGGCAGAAAGTGTCTATTACTGCAAAATCAGGAAACTGGTATAATGTCAGTTTCAAACTTAATGGCAAGAACCACAAGGGTTACGTTATGGGTTCTTATATTAAAGTACAGGGAGGGAGTGTATGTACATCCGTTACAGCTTCTGTTAATGGAGGAGACTTGCAGCTTATGGAACAGGCTTCAGCAACAGGTCCTTGTGTACAGGCTGGAACCGGTGAAAGTGATGTAATTATTCCAGATGGTTCAGAAGTTACACTTATGGATGAGACTACAAAAGATGGACAGAAATGGTATTATATATTATATAACTACGAGGATGAGGCATATGAAGGATATGTGAAGGCTGAAAGCCTTAAAATTTCATATGGAAAAGGTATTCCAGGAATATGGGAGGGAAGTGCTAAGACACCACTTTATAAAAATGCTGGTAAAAGCACAGTTGTAAAAAATGCAGGAAAAAAAGTAAATGTAGGAATTAAAAAGCAATTTACCATAATTAAGGAAAGAACAGCTTCAAAAAAAAGATATTTTTATATTAAAGTACGGGCAGGCAAAAAAACAGTATATGGCTATCTGCCAGCATCTTCTGCAAGATTCCAGATAGTCCAGACAGAGCAGGACTCTCCTGCTGAAGCAACAGAGACACCTCTGCCAGAAGAGCCGGATACAACAGAAGAGCCAGAGGCAACAGAAGGACCAGAAGCAACAGAAACTCCGGCAGCAGCATCACCTGGCCCAGCGGCAACAAAATTACCAGCCCCGGCAGAACCGATGACGGATGATGAGTTTAAAAAGAAGCTTCAGGATGATGGATTTCCAGACAGTTATATTAAACCTCTTATGGAACTGCATGGTAAGTTCCCATATTGGGAATTTGAGGTGTTTAATACTGGGCTTAAGTGGGCAACTGTTATAAAAAAAGAGTCAGTGGTTGGGGTAAATTTATTAAGTGTCAACAAGTCATATGACTGGAAGTCAACAGAAGAAGGAGCATATGACTGGAAGACTGATAAATACATACCCCATGATGGCAGTACATGGGTAGCAGCCTCTGAAAAAGCTGTAAAATACTATATGGACCCAAGGAATTTTTTAGATGAAAGGGGTATTTTCCAGTTTGAGAGCCTTGAATACCGCAGTGAAGCACAGACACAGGATGGTGTGGAAAAAATTTTAAATAACACCCCTATGCGTGATAAAAAGTTTACATATACCAGTGCATCAGGAGGCAAATCTGAAATCAAGTATTCTGAAGCATTTATGAAAGCAGCAGAATCTTCTGGCGTAAGCCCTTACCACCTTGCTTCACGTGTAAAGCAGGAGGTTGTTATAAGCCCTACGCTTATGAGCACTTCTGTATCAGGGACTGTGTCAGGATATGAAGGAATTTATAATTTCTATAATATAGGTGCATATAGCAGCACTGCTGCAGGCGGGGCAGTTGCCAATGGCCTTAAGTGGGCAAGTACTGGTGATACTTACAACCGTCCATGGAATGACCGCTATAAGTCAATAACTGGCGGAGCAGAGTATATAGGTAAAAATTATATAAACGCCGGACAGAATACACTTTACCTTGAAAAATTCAACGTAACATCAAAGAACAGATATGACCACCAGTATATGACTAATGTTGAAGCACCAAATAGTGAGGCTACAAAAACTGTTTCAGCATATGGCGTGATTGACCAGGACATGCCAATTATATTTTCCATACCTGTATACAACAATATGCCTGATGAGCCATGTGAAGTTCCGTCAGGGGGTAAAAACCCTAATAATTACTTAAAGACACTATATGTCAAGGACTATCCATTTACTTCACAGTTTGTACTTGGAGATGATGGAAGCAAAAAGTATAAACTATCAGTAGGAAAAAATGTTGAAAGTATAAAAATATGTGCAACAAAAGTCAGTGAATATGCAACAATTTCAGGAACAGGCAATAAAGAACTGTCTGAAGGTGTAAATACATTTACGGTTAAGGTTACTTCTGAAAGCGGGGATGACAGAAAATATACAATAGAAGTAACCAGGGGAGAATAATGCCAGGAGTATATTTTATAAAAAAACAGATATATATTGCAATTAATATAATTATATTAATAATGTTTCTGCCCATATGTCTTGCAGACAGCCAGAGGGCACAGGCAGCAAGTGCGTCTGTAACTGTAACAGCAAAGAGCAACAGTGTGGTAAAAGGCGATGCTGTATATGTTATTATAACAGTGGATTCCTCAGATGAAATTGGTGGTTTTAAAGGATATTTCAGTTATGATAACAGTGTCCTCAGATACGTTACAGGAGGCAGTGTAGCCAGTGGAAATGATGATGAATTTCTTGTATCAGATACAGACAGGGAAACTGGAACACACAAAATAAAGTATGTAGTGAAGTTTATTGCAAGGGCAGCCGGCAGCACGTCCATTGAGCTAAAAAGCCCTTATGCTGTATACAGTTATGGGGACAGTCCGTCTGAAATGTCGATTTCCCATATTCCGTTAAATATTGTTGTAAAAAAGAAACCAGAAACACAGGCAGCAGGGCCGGAGGCAACACAAGAGCCGGTGATGACAGCAGAGCCAGAGGCAACGCAAGAGCCAGAAAGAACAACACCGCCAGAAAGGACAGCAGAACCAGCACAGACAAAGAAACCATCTGTTTCCGGTAATTGGACTGGTGGCCTGAAAGCATCTGTAAAAAACGGGCAAGTAGTGCTTAGTACAAAGGAGAAATATACTGTTACAGAACTTCCGGATGATGTGCCTGTGCCAGATGGATTTGGCAAAACTGCTATGAAACTAGGGGATAAGGTTATTACAGTATATGCTTTAGAAAGCAGTACTGAACATACATTTGTCCTTATATATTGTAAAAAGGGCAATGCAGACCCGGAATTTTACTTATATGATAAAGAAGAACTGTCCATTATGCCATATGCAAAAGTGCAATCGTGGTACAGGAGCAGCAGTGGCAATTCTGTTGTTATGGAAGATACTGACAGCAGCATGGAGGTGCAGAAATTTAAGTACATACTTGCAATTACCATAATAATATGCTTATTGCTTGTAATAATAATTATATCTGTTTATATGCATTTTAAGGGAATGAATAAAGATGAATTAACAGAAATTTTAAAATAGACAGAGAGACAGAATGGGGGACAGTAACATGCAGGGACGTTTCACAAAAAATGCAGAAAAGGCCTTAGATTATGCGAAAAGGTCAGCAAAATCACTAGGGCATAACTATGTTGGAACAGAGCATATTTTATTAGGGCTGTTAAAATCAAAAGGTGTTGCAGCAGACATACTGCAGGAAAACGGAGTTACTGCTGATATTATCAAGCCGCTTATGGAAGAATTTATGTCAGGCGGCAAATCCGTCAGGACAGACAGTGAAGCAAAGTTTACACCAAGGGCGAGAAGTGTTATAGACAGAAGCATAGGCGAGGCGGAAAGGCTTGGTTCTTCTTCTGCAGGGTCTGAACATCTTCTTATTGCTGTTTTAAAAGAGAATGATGGCATGGCACTCCGCCTTTTAAATACAAAAGGGATTAATATACAAAAAATTTATGTTGATGCACTTACTTCTACAGGCCAGGATGCAACAAGTGCTAAAAATGAATATATGATGCAGCGCAGCAGAAGAAATGGCAAATCCCTGACACCAGTGCTTGACCAGTACAGCAGGGATTTGACGGAATATGCAAGACAGGGAAAACTTGACCCAGTAATAGGAAGGGATGCAGAGATACAGCGCCTTGTGGAAATACTTAGCAGGCGTACTAAGAACAATCCATGTCTTGTAGGTGAACCTGGAGTAGGAAAAACTGCTGTAGTAGAAGGCCTTGCACAGGATATTGCATCTGGCAATATCCCGGAAATTATCCAGAATAAAAGAGTGCTTACACTTGATTTATCAGGCATGGTAGCAGGTTCAAAATACCGTGGTGAGTTTGAAGAACGCATAAAACGTGCAATAAAAGAAGTTGTACAGTCTGGCAATGTACTCCTGTTTATAGATGAAATCCATACAATTATCGGTGCAGGAGGTGCAGAAGGCGCACTTGATGCTGCCAATATATTAAAACCTTCACTTGCACGTGGGGAATTGCAGCTTATAGGTGCTACAACCAGAGATGAATACCGCAAATACATTGAAAAGGATGCAGCACTTGAAAGACGCTTCCAGCCAGTAGAAGTAAATGAACCTGACAGCGATGAAACCATAGCTATATTAAAAGGACTGCGTGAGCGTTATGAAGCGCATCATGGGGTAGAGATAACAGACAGCGCCATAACAGATGCAGTAAAGATGTCCGAACGCTATGTAAATGACAGGTTTCTTCCAGACAAAGCTATTGATACTATAGATGAAGCGGCAGCAAGGGCAGGCCTTAAAAGATATATTCCTTCTCCAGAACTGAAGGAGCTAGAGGAAAACCAGATGTCACTTGACAAAGAAAAAGAAGACGCTATAAGAAACGAAAACTATACACTTGCAGGAGAAATAAAACATAAGCAGGAGGCCAATACCGCCCGCATTAAGGAAATCCGCAAAAAAATGGAAGAAACACGTCAGAATACTTCTGTAAAAGTTACTGGGGATGACGTGGCAGATATAATTGCCAGATGGACAAAAATTCCAGTACAAAAGCTTAAAGAAGAAGAGACAGAACGCTTAAGAAAACTTGAAGAAATACTCCATAAGCGTGTTGTCGGACAGGAAGAAGCAGTAAAGGCTGTATCCAAAGCGGTAAGGCGTGGAAGGGCAGGCTTAAAAGACCCAGGCCGTCCTATAGGTTCATTTTTATTTTTAGGGCCTACAGGTGTTGGCAAGACAGAACTTTCAAAGGCTCTTGCAGAAGCTGTTTTTGGCAAGGAAAATGAAATAATCAGGGTTGATATGTCTGAATATATGGAAAAACACAGCGTATCCAAGATGATTGGTTCTCCTCCAGGTTATGTAGGCTATGAGGATGGCGGACAGCTTAGTGAAAAGGTAAGAAGGCATCCATATTCAGTAATTCTGTTTGATGAGATAGAAAAAGCACATTCAGATGTTTTTAATATACTTCTGCAGATACTTGAAGATGGTCATGTAACTGATGCACACGGAAGAAAAATCAGTTTTAAAAATACAATAATTATAATGACATCAAATGCAGGAGCACAGCAGATTGTGTCGCCTAAACATTTGGGATTCGGAATAAATGATGATGATGAAGCAGACTACAAAAAGATGAAATCCAGTGTAATGGAAGAAGTAAAACGTATATTTAAGCCTGAATTTATAAACAGGATTGATGAAGTACTTGTATTCCGTGTACTTAATAAAGATGATATAAAGGAAATAGTCCAGATACTTCTCAAAGGATTTGGCAAAAGAATTAAAGAGCAGATGGGTCTGGAACTTGAGGTAAAAGATGCTGCCATAGGGCATATAGCTGAAAGCGGGTTTGATAAGACATATGGTGCAAGACCAGTAAGACGTGCAATCCAGACAAAAATAGAAGATGAGATGGCTGACAGGCTTCTCTCAGGTGAGATAAAATATGGCAATAAAGTAATTGTGGATTATGCTGGTCAAGACCATTTAAATTTTACAATTTTATAAAATATCCATAAAAGATTATAATTTTTCACCCGAAACAGTGGAAAAAGTATACAAAATATGCTATTATATACTATATAAAAATAACTATAATATACAAAATCACTTATATATACAAGGAGGAGAAAAGATGGCTGTAGTAGAGGAATTAATCCGTAAAGAAGCTGATGGAACATTGAGTTTTGGGAACTTTGATCTTGATGCCAAAAAGAAACTGTCTGATTTTGAATTTGGGGGTGACTTGTATAAAGTCAAGACTTTTAAAGAAATTACAAAACTTGAAAAGAATGGTCTGTTTGTATACGAATCTGTGCCGGGAACAGTTGTTTCACATATGAAGACAGATAGCACAGAGATTAAGTTTTCTGTTGAAGGACTTGAAGATGCCTCTGTAACCCTTGAACTTGAACCAGAAAAGGAATACGAGGTCTATATTAAAGGTACCAATGCAGGCAGGATGAAGACTAATCTTGGTGGAAAGCTTGTATTAAGCATTGAACTTGACCCAGGCAAGACCGAAGAAGTCAGGGTGGTTAAGTTATAGTATGGCAAAAGCAAAGAAAAAGGCGGCTTTCTTTTGCAGTGGGTGTGGTTTTGAATCACCAAAGTGGCTTGGGCAGTGCCCGGTATGCCATGAGTGGGATACATTTGCCGAAGAACCGGCAGCAGTGCACTGGCAGACATCATTATCTGGTGCAGTCCGCAGTGCACCTGCCAGGCTTAATGAAGTAAAGGCAGACGAAGAGGAAAGGATTGCCACAGGAATAGGAGAACTTGACAGGGTTCTTGGCGGAGGAATTGTTACTGGTTCGCTTATACTTACCGGAGGTGAGCCTGGTATTGGCAAGTCAACGCTGCTGCTCCAGATGTGCCGTGTATTATCCGCCAATGGACATAAGATTTTATATGTGTCAGGAGAAGAATCCAGTAAACAGATAAAGATGCGTGCAGAAAGGATTGGTGATTTCTGCAATAACCTGTATCTGTTATGTGAAACAGACCTTGGGATAATTTCAGAAACCATAACTGATATGAAACCCATAATAGTTATTATTGATTCAATCCAGACGATGTACAGCGAAGACGCAGGGCAGACACCAGGCAGCGCCAGCCAGGTCAGGGAAGCAACAGGCAGGCTTATGAAACTTGCCAAAAGCCTGCCTGTGTCTATATTTATAGTAGGCCATGTGACTAAGGAAGGAATAGTTGCAGGTCCAAGGCTTCTTGAACATATGGTAGATACAGTGCTGTACTTTGAGGGAGATGGAGGTGCATCATACCGGTTCCTGCGCAGTGTGAAGAACCGGTTTGGTCCAGCTAACGAGATAGGTGTATTTGAAATGCACCAGGACGGTCTTAAAGAAGTTTTAAACCCATCTGCTTATATGCTTCAGGGCAAGCCGGAAAATGCACCAGGTTCTGTAGTGACATGTTCAATAGAAGGCACAAGGCCCATACTTGCAGAAGTACAGGCTTTAGTGTGCCAGACAAGTTTTAATATGCCCCGCCGTACAGCAGCAGGGACTGATTATAACAGAGTAAACCTTCTGATGGCTGTAATTGAAAAAAGGCTTGGAATAAGGCTTGGAGGTTATGATGCATACATAAATGTTGCTGGCGGCATGAAGATAAACGAGCCTGCACTTGACCTTGGAATCGTGGCTGCTATACTTTCCAGTTACAAAAACCAGGCATTTGACAGCAGGACAATATGCTTTGGGGAAGTCGGGCTTGTTGGAGAAGTAAGGGCGGTCAGCCTGTCAAAACAGCGTGTTATGGAGGCGGCAAAGCTTGGCTTTGAACGCTGTATTATGCCAAAAGCCAGCTTTCGGGAACTTGATATGGATAAAAGTGCATTAAACGGAATGACATTGTCAGGAGTTAGCAGTATTTATGAATTGCTGGAGGTAGTCTGATGGGATTGAGGGAAAATGAGACAGATACAGAACACGTTCTGGCCAGAATGGAGAATACCATGAATAATCTAGAGCAGATGTCATTTGATTCCATAAATGTTACAGACCGTCTTGTAACACTGCTTAGTGAAGCAAGGGAATATGCTGCTATAATGAAATCTGGCACAGAGACAGAACGTAATAATGCATTTGGGATGTTATGTGAAATCCTTGATAAAATCCTTGAAACTGCATTTATTGTAAATAATATATCACATGACCTGGAAAATGAAACACTGTACCAGAGAGATACAGTGGAAGCTATAAAACAGATTGTTGATTTCTTTTATTCAATAACAGATGATATT
>DKXQ01000021.1 GCA_002493085.1 Lachnoclostridium sp. UBA7122 | reverse complement strand
TAAAAATCATGCGTTTACCGTGGCTTCTTTCTTATATTATATTAAAATTAATCTGTTCTGTCAATATGATTGTAAAAAGAATCATAACAAATATCAAAAATTAAAATGAGAGTTTCCAAAGTGACAAAAAGGCTGTATACCGAAACATTTAGGTTTTTAATAAAAAAAGAGAGGAGAAACTCATCCATAAGGTTTATTTGTTCTGCATATGCCCATCCTCTTCCTATGTTTTTTCTTCCATTTTCGTAATTTTACAGACTAAATACCCTGCCACATCCAATAAATCATTCTACTCATGTAGTGTAATCGCCATTATGCATGATATCTGCTTCCGAACAATAAATTTTATTTCCTCTGTATGTTCCTCAAATCCTTGTATTATCTGGCATTGACAACTTATTACAAAAGCAAAATATCGTGAAAGAATAATTATTCTACAACACTAGAACATGCTGAATCTTTCATTTTTGTCTGTATATATTGATAGGTATTCCTGTGGGCTGCCTTATAAATTAAAATAAATGGTTTTCTGGCAGCCCACAGGCTTCTGCAGACATCTTTCTTAGCTTAGATTCTTCTTATCTGTTTTAGCAGCATTGTATCCTAAATTTGGCATGATGGTATATGTATTGTTTCTTACAGGTGTATTATACAGGACTTATTACTTGCATAATGATTGCAGGTATTGGTACTGCTGCAGTAATTATACATTATGGAAGGATAAGGGAAGGATTATATGGATATATACATACATGGTTTATGGTGCAGGATATAGGATAGGCATTTAAAGTTTTTAAAAGGCTCATATAAGAGCTTTTATGTTGAAGACATAAAATTATACCTTAATATTTAAAATGTCTGTATGAGGGTTCTATGAACATTCTGATGGTATTTGAATATTGTTGGGCATATATATAACAAATTTTAACTGAATTTTTGCCAGCAAATCCTCTTCCATATATTACCATTTTTTATAAATAGCCTGCTTCTACAGACTTGGTATTCTAAATTCAGAGTTTGTATACATGGGTTATGATATAGATAAGTGTAGATTATCAGGCTTAAGGAATAATAGTACATAAATAATGGTATAGGGATATATAATATAATGAATTGGGTATTGATAGATGCAGGATATAGGTTTAAAACTGTTAAAAAGCCCATATATGAATTTTAATATATCAGTTAAAAACTTTATGCCTAAATATAAAAAATTCCTGTATGGGGCTGTCAGGGACATTCTGGTGTATATACAGGAATACTGTCCACTCCATGTTCTTACATTATATGGAAGCAACACTGCTCGGTCCTCCTCTTTCTCTTTCGTTTTTATCAGAATTTTTTTTTATGGTAACAAATTTCCACAACCAAAGGATAGTCTTATATATAAGAGCAAACACATTCATAATGCTGGATATCTACATGTATGAATGTGATTAAGGATTTTGGGTATTACAGAACTATAGACATATGTTTTAAGGCTATCAGACATTTCCTCTTCCTTTTTCAGTAGCTTTCTTTTTATTTTCTTTCTCCTGCTGTCAGCCTTTCCCTAATCAGGGTTTAGGTTGCAAAGATTTCTCAGCAGATACTTAATAACAATATCCAGAAACAGGGCATGACAGCAAAAAATCTGACAGAAAAGTATTAGAAAAGAATACATGGATTTGTCATTGCATCACATATGCAGATGCCAGTAAAAAGATGATTATAAAGCAGAAGAAGACAGAGGGGTATTGTTCCATATCCCGAACACCATGTATAATCCAGAGCAACACAAAAAAGCCTACATACCAAACATGCAGGCTATCTGCACAATAACAAAACATCATTATAAAGTCAGTTTGTTTCAGCATAGTGGCTTTCTATAATTTGGATTAACATATAATACCTGCTCAATACCAGCAGATCTTTTTATTTTTTCCATCCAATAAACATTACCACCACCATAACATACCTCATTTTTCTTAAAAAAAGAAACTATACAGTAATATCCAGGATTTTCTTCTCGTTGCCTGATAAATATGTATACTGTATCACTATTATTTTTAAACCAGCTCTCAATAACATAATCTGCTTCAATTACAGAAGATACCCTTTTCTGGTTGTCAATACTAAATATCCTTATGAAATTATCAGTATCCAGATACTCTTCTAAAAATCTGAGTTCCTTAATCCTGCTTTTTATTCCCTTGTTAACATAGTGTATACTCCTGCTTATTATCTGGTCTGATATGGCATGTTTCATAATAATCATATCCAGTGTTTTGGTTCTGTCCTGTGGGATAACTATATCTGTTAAATATTGTAAACCTGCAATATGAAAAAAATCTGTATCAATAAAATTCAGGTTAATTGTATGCAGTTTCCTTTTCTTGGAAACCACGAAATGGTATTCAAATTGTTCAAGAACCACAAATTTAGCAGCAGCATCGTATATTATATCCATTTTCCTCCTCACAAACAGTAAAAAGCCTTGCATAAATGCAAGGCTATACATTTCCATCATCACAACTTTCTTTCGCCAGGGCTAAGATGGGTTATGGTAGTTGCCACCTTTTTCAAAGCCTCCACAGTCACTGCATCCCACCACAGATCCTGATTCACAGGCAAAGCAAAGCATCATTTTTATGTGTGTGCTCCACAAGAAGTTGCCTTCTGTTATTATATTATACCACTAATAGACCTTTGTCAACCAAAAACACATAAATTTTATATTCCATTATCATATCAAATATATTTAAGATTAAATGAAGCATTTCTTAGCCATCTTCCAATATCCCCCAGCCTAATCCTCTTCATACTCAATGCCTTCCTCTTCCAGATATTCCTTGAGAATTCTGCCCCAGTACATATTATCAATATTAGATGCAAGAATCTGCATGACACATTTTCTTATATCCTCTTCAGAATCTGCTGAAAGACCAAACCCTTGCCCCTCCACAGAAAATGCATATTCTGTGATTCCATAATCTTCCAACTCATGATAACACTCGAAGCATCCATTGTTATATATAATTATTATCCTCGCATCTGGTATATCAACTCTATACTTTTCTGATGCTTTTCGTAATTCTTCAATATTCCTGCTTTCAGTTGTTGCAACGAAAGACATTCCTTCATCCACCTTAAAACTCCCATGCCTCAAGATTTC
>DKXQ01000007.1 GCA_002493085.1 Lachnoclostridium sp. UBA7122 | reverse complement strand
ATGCCAAAAATTCTCGAATTTAGCTGGCCGTGAATAGTAACTAAATAGAACAGATATACAGATTTTTAATATTCTTTATCTGTACATTATATATGAAATGAGGTAAAATTATGAATTATGAGTATTGCAATGGAATAACACATACGATAAAACAAGGTGAAACTCTTTATAGCTTAAGCAGGTATTATAAAGTACCTCTTGCTATATTATTACGTGCTAACCCTTATATTGATGTCTATAACCTTAAGTCTGGGGATACAATTTGTATTCCTGTTAAAAATACAGGAAAACCTGGAAGTGCTGGCAATAACAGGACTGCAGCCAGGATGGGACAGTCATGTGGAAATATATCTGTTATGCCACGTGCCAGCATTAATAGCAGAAACAGCAATGGGAGCATGAGTATGGATGCAGGCCGGCAAGAAGATATGGGCATGGAAAGGAACATACCGGAAAATGCCAGTATGCCAGAAGGTAATACAGGTATAGGGCTTCAGATGGATATTAACGGGAGTATAGGGGAAAGTACAGGCATGGATATGGATACTGGCATGCCAGACATGAATATGGGAATGGATGCCAGTATGCCAGGCATGAACATGGGTGTAGAGGCTGGTATGCCAGAAAATACAGATACAGGCATGGACAGTGGCAATACAGATAATCTGGAAGATGGAATATCTGATAATAATGAAGACAGCACTGGCATCAGGGAAAATGAAAGCAACTGGATAAAATATGTTGCACAGGCAGGAGATACACTTCAGGATATACTTGACCGCTCAGAGTGCAGTAAAGAAATGTTCTGGGAGAAAAACAGTGCTGACAGGATGTATATGCTTCCTGGGGTTGCTTATTTTATTTTGGAAAACAATATAGAATAGATTTGACAAAGGTTATTGCTATCACTATAATTATTATGATACCAGGATTGCAGAAATTGCACAGCAATGTAGCAATCCATAGCATCAGTTAGAGCAGGCAGGATTATACCCGCAACATCCGGATGGCACAGTACCAGTAGCATAATATGGTACTGTGTCATAAACAGATAAAGCGGCATGGAGGACTTTTATGGACAATTTTCTGAATAAGCTGGAAAGAAAGTTTGGGCGGTATGCTATACCTGATTTAATAAGATATGTAATTATGCTTTATTGTGCAGGTGCGGTTATTGGAATGTTAAACCCTGATATATACTATTCATATCTTTGTCTGGATATGCGTGCTATATTCCATGGACAGATATGGAGGCTTTTTACATTTCTTATTGAGCCTTATGGTTTTTCAAGCGGGCTTGGCATGGTTTTAAGCATATTATTTTTTGTAATACAGGTGCAGCTTTTCTTTCTCTTTGGAAGGTCACTTGAACAGGCATGGGGTACTTTCCGGTTTAATATGTATTTTTTCTTTGGATATTTATTAAATATTATAGCTGCACTTATACTTTATCTTTCACCGCTGCATCTGGAAGTATATTATTCCGGTTTCCAGTATATATACTGGTCTATGTTTTTTGCATTTGCAGTAATCAATGGGGACATGCAGTTCCTGCTTTATTTTGTAATACCAGTAAAGGTAAAGTGGCTTGCCATACTTGATGGGGCTTATCTTTTATACCAGGTTGTAAGCAATCTGTACCATGGGGTGCAGTATCTTGCATATGGGGCAGCAGGCTATGCATATGCCGCTATTTATATAAGCAGCGCTGTTGCAATTATAGTTGCACTTGCCAATTTCATTGTATTTTTTCTGGCTACACGCAATTACAAGCGTATATCACCAAAAGATATACACAGAAGGAGAACATTCAAAAAACAGACACAGCAGAATAGCGGTGCACCAAGACACCGTTGTGCTGTATGCGGAAGGACTGAACTTGATAATGAAAATCTTGAGTTCCGGTTCTGTTCAAAGTGTGAAGGCAATTATGAATACTGTTCAGACCACCTTTTTACGCACCAGCATGTTAAAAAATTTATGTAGCAGCCAGAAGAGTAATATGGAGGTCAAAAATGATTAAGTTAAATATAATTGCTATACTTGGAGTTGTATGTATGTACGCCTGTTATAAGCCAGTATGTAGTTATTTCAGGAGTGTTGGGCAGGGCAGAAGAAAGGGCGGCACAACGGCATCAAGTGTACAGGATAAAAATATTGGACTGTCTGTTTTTATTGTGATATCTGCTGCAGCGCTGCTTGTCAGGCTTATTGCTGCTATTATTTACAGAGGACATGAAACAGATATGAACTGTTTTGTCTCATGGAGCGATATGGTATTTAATGATGGTTTTAACACTTTCTATAAATCGGAAAGCTTTACTGATTATCCTCCTGGATATATGTATATTTTATATGTAATAGGCGCTATACGTTCTTTGCTGGGCATGGCATGGGATTCTGTTGCTACTAATGTAATGGTCAAGCTTCCGGCAATAATTGCTGATATTGGGTCAGGATACCTTATATACCATATTGCCTCAAAACGCATAAAAGAGACAGGAGCAGCAATATTGTCTGCACTGTACCTTTTCTGTCCTGCTGTTATACTGGATGGTGCAGTATGGGGGCAGACTGACGCTGTATTTACATTTTTTGTAGCACTGATGTGTTATTTTATAACTGAAAATAAACTTATACCATCTTATTTTGTATTTGCATTGGGAATACTTATAAAACCGCAGACGCTTATATTTACACCGGTGCTTATATGCGGTATAATTGACCAGGTATTTTTAGAGGACTTTAACTGGAATAAATTTTTTAAAAATTTAGCATTTGGCATTGGCGCTATATTGTTAATAGGGCTTCTGATGCTTCCATATGGCTTTCATGACGCACTTGGACAATACACTGAGACACTTGGTTCTTATGAATATGCTTCAGTCAACGCTTATAATATATGGACTATGATGGGGCTTAACTGGATTGGCCAGGATGGATATCTTATAGGCATGGCATATAAGACATGGGGAACAGTTGCGATTGTACTTACTGTTATAGCTTCTATAGTAATAAGCCTGCGTTGTAAAAAGAACCCATCAAAGTATTATTTTATTGGCGCATTTATAGTTACATGTGTATTTATGTTTTCAGTGCGTATGCATGAGAGGTATATCTTCCCGGCTATTCTCCTGCTTATAATGTGCTACAGCATAAGACAGCGCAAAGAAATATATATACTGTATGTTATCTTATCAGCAATGGCATTTTACAATATGGCCCACGTACTGTTTTTTTATGACGTTAATAATTTTAACAGGATGGAGCCAGCGGCAATCCTTACTTCTATTGGCATGCTTTTAGTAACTGCATATATGTTTTATATTGCATTTAAGCTTTTTGGAAGCTATATGCCACAGGAGAGTGAACAGAAAGAAATTGCAGCAAAACTGCAGGCATCTGCTGCCAGGAAAAACCGCAGGACTGCCCAGCCTGTTAATCCAATACAGGCTTCATCTGCTATTGCAAAAATGGACAAAAGTGACTATATTATAATGGCTGCCATAACAGCACTATATGCAGTTATAGCCTTTATGCGTCTTGGCAACATGAGTGCACCAGAAACCGGCTATTCGCTTGTGCAGGATGGTGGTGAGGTAATCTTTGATATGGGAGAGGAAGTTTCCATAAAAGATATGTGGAACTTTACTGGATATAAAGAAAACCCCAAATATTATATACAGTATTCGGGCAATGGTACTGACTGGACAACCCTTAATGGTGAGGGCACAGAGTGGGATGCAGGCTCTGTCTTTGCATGGAACCAGACAGGGCTTGGCATAACTGCAAGATATTTTAAGATATGGCCATCTGTAAATAATTATGAAGACAGCATACTTGAGTTTGTATTTCTGGATGACAGTGACAATATGCTGCTTCCTGTAAACAGTGCAGAATATCCGCTGTTTTTTGATGAACAGGATATATTTGATGGCAGGAAAAGCAATATGAACAGTACTTATTTTGATGAAATATACCATGCAAGAACTGCTTATGAAATGATACACCACCTTTACTGCTATGAAAATACACATCCACCACTTGGCAAAGCATTTATAGCATGTGGTGTACTGATGTTTGGCATGAATCCGTTTGGCTGGAGGTTTATGGGAACATTATTTGGAGTCCTTATGCTTCCTGTTATATACAATTTCTCTAAGAAATTTTTCAAAGAGACATGGATATCTGCTGTCACAACACTTTTATTTACCTTTGATTTTATGCACTTTGTGCAGACACGCATAGCTACGATTGATGTATTTGTCACTTTATTTATAATACTTTCGTATTATTTTATGTACTGTTATACAAAGTACAGTTTTTATGACACAGGACTTAAAAAAATGTTTATACCACTGGGGCTCTGTGGGATAACTATGGGCCTTGGATGGGCAAGCAAGTGGACAGGCATTTATTCATCGGCTGGCCTTTGTATAATATTTTTTGCACAGATGGCGAAAAGATTCAGGGAATATGTGTATGCGTGCAATAATCCGTCTGGACAAACTGAGGGAATAGAGCACAGATATATTATTGAAAACTTTTATAAAAAATTCTGGAAGACAATAGGCTTTTGTTGCATATTCTTTGTTGTAATACCTGTAGTAATATATACTCTGTCATATATACCAGTTAGTGATGGGAGTGACAGGGGGCTTATTGCAAGAATGTTACAGGCACAGAAGACAATGTTTGACTACCATACACAGCTTAGTGATACACATTACTATTCATCTAAGTGGTACCAGTGGCCAATAATGTACCGTCCTATATATTATTATGAAGGCGTAGTTTCTGATACACTAAGGGAAGGCATAAGTGCATTTGGCAACCCGCTTGTGTGGTGGGCAGGAATACCAGCATTTATTTATATGCTTGGCCTTTTATATAAGGAAAGAGATAAAAAAGCAGCTTTCCTGACAGTGGGATATCTGTCACAGTATGTACCATGGTTCTTTGTGACAAGGACAGTATTTATATACCACTACTTTCCCAGTGTGCCATTTGTAACGGTTATGCTTGGCTACAGCTTTTACAGGATAGTACAAAGACATCCTTCATGGAAAAAGGCAGTGTATGTATATGTTGCATGTGCAATAGGATTATTTATACTGTTTTATCCAGTGCTTTCTGGAAAGGCAATAAATCCGGAATTTGCAGACAGATGGCTTAAATGGTTTGAAAGCTGGGTACTTTTAAGAACAGAATAGTTACTATTCATAGCATAATGACAGAACAGGAGTAAAAAACATATGGATAAGTTAATGAAAAAATGTGCAAGAGAACTTGGCAGAAATAAGGATGTAGACGCAAATCTTATTAAATATACAGATATGGCACTGCATTATAATGGAAGCATGGCATATCTTAAACTTGCTATGGAATATTATATGTTTTATGAAACAGTAACAGAAGAGATAAATCCATATACTGCTTCTGTAAAAGATACTCTTGATACACTTAACAGCATTATTGAACACTTTTTTGAAAACAAACCAGATAAAGAAGAGTGCCAAAAACTTTTAGACAGGCTTTCAGGCATAAGAAAAGATATTATCAGTAAAATGCAGGTACTGACAGCATATACTGACTGTTTTGTCGTGTATGAGTATATTTTTAACCGTTTACAGTATAACTTTGATAAAATGGGCACAATGCCAGAAGATGCCCAATTTATAGAAACCGTTGCTAATTTTATCTTTGGCACAAAGGATAATGTTACAATTAATGAAAATATACGCTTTATAATTGGACAGCTTCCAATGAGGATGCTTAGAAGCAGGTACTTTGACATTATACGTGAAAGTGTGTCCATTTATAAAGGAAGCGGACTGGACTCCCTTAAAAGTTTTGAATATATGTTCCGCACTAATGCAATGCTCTATAAAGACAAAAATATGGACATATATTTTACAGAATTTAAACAGGTCCTTGATGTACTTAAAGACCTTGATTATGATAATATAAGTGAAGATATATACCACACTTATTCAGAAAAGATTAAAACCAGTTCCAAAAACCTTTCTGATATTGCAGATTTGTACATGCAGCTTGGAGAACTTATTAATTCACTATATATAATAATTCTGGAAACAGTATATGAAGAAAAACCTCATGATGGGCGGAAAGCGGTAACAACTATTATAAGAGGGGTAAACTCACTATTTACAGGAAAAGAAAGCAGCGTCTGGAAAGCTGCTTCAGGGGAATTACTTAATAATGGTACAGATATGCTATCATGGCTTTCAGGTTTCTTTGGTGATATAACAGGACAGCAGGAAGATATAAAAGATACTATTAATACTGCAGAGGCAGTTCTGGATGAAACTGTAAGTTCCCATCAGGATGCTATTGAAAGGCTTAACCTGATGGAAAAGTTTACTGTGCTAAAACATATATCACTGCTTAGTTCAAGCAGTATATTTGCAGAGTTTGACAAAGAGACAGAAGATACAAAGGTTACAGCAGAAATGGCTAACGAAACAGCTGCAAAGCTTATTAGTGAAGTAAAAGAGTTGTTTAAGGGCAGAAGCAGGATGCTTAGAAGGGCAGTGATGGCAAATACAGTTGATAAAATGCCTGTATTTTTCAACAATCCGCAGGATGTTGCTGATTATATTTCATCATCGCTTGCACAGTGTGATGATGAAGCTGAAAAGTATGCTTCAAAGGAAATTATTATGGATGCAATAAAACAGTAAAAAGGATGTGAATCATATTGCTCTGGAATAAAAAGATGTATATGGATGAAAAAGTAAATAAAAGACCAGCTAAATACCGGAAACTTGCAGGCAGGAAGAAGTTTTTAAAAAAGTGTTATTGTATTACACTGCCTGCCAATAGAAGCAATATGATGGATATATATCCTTCGGGTGAGTTGTGGCTTAAATATAATGCTGCCCAGGGAACAGAAGTTATAGGCATAGCATCTTGTGAGGAGAATGTAGTACAGCTTGTGGCAGAGATAGTACAGGACATATATAAAAAATACGGGGATATATCCCCAGAGCTTTTAAGAGAATTTTTTTCAAATAGTTCCAGTAATGCTAGAAAAACTGGCATAGATAACAGGTGAGGGACATTATGTATGTCTTTCTTATGTAGAAAGGAGGCAGGGTATGGCTGCAGCTTTAATGGTAAAGATTTTATTTACAATATTAAAAGCAGTGCTTATCCTGTTTCTTGCTATCATTCTGCTTGTCCTGCTGGCAGCAGGGATTGCGCTTTTATCACCGGCAAAGTATAAAATACATGCAGAAAAATATGATGTGGTTAAGGCAGAAGGCAGGGTTTCATGGCTTTTTGGCATTATACGCATTTCAGTTTTATATAATGATGGAAAGCAAAGTTATAATATAAAGATATTTGGGGCAGATTATAATAAATCTGGCCACAGTAAAGAGAAAAAAAAGCAGGTTACAGACTATAGACTGGAAGGTGGGAAACATGAAGAAAAGAACATTAGCAAAGACACTAGAAAAGAGGTTTCTGAAAGGAAAGAATACAAAACCACTTATAAAGAAGATAAAAAAAGTAAAAAGGCTGAGGAAAACAGCAAGAGCCATAAACAGGATAGTGGGAAAAGGAACAGTAAAAAAACTGGCTCCGGTGTTAAAGACCATAAAAAGAAACCAGAAAAGAAAAAAGAGGGCAGCAGCAAAAGGCAAAAGATTTCTAAGATAAAGGAATTTATCTTTGCAGAAGATACAAAAGGCATTATTAGTGTTTCAAAGAATAGCATAATGGGGCTTTTATTAAAAATAAAACCACGCAGGATAAAAAGTGATATTTTATTTGGTACAGGAGACCCATGCCAGACAGGACAGGTATTTGGCGCTATATATGTATATATGGCTATGACAGGTACAGTGTTTAATATAACACCTGACTTTGAGAACAGAGTCCTGCGTGGCAGGCTTGAAATTTCAGGACATATACGGGCAATTTCATTTGTACTTGCTTTTTTAAGGGTAATTTTAAACAGACAGTGGAAAAGTTTTTATAAAGAGTTAAAAAAAATTAAGGAGGATTTATAATGGCAGATTTCAGTTCAACAGTCCAGGCACTTTTTAAGGGTATGGATGGTTTTCTTACAACAAAGACAGTAGTAGGTGATGCAGTAAAATTTGATGATGGCACAATAATACTGCCACTTGTGGATGTAAGTTTTGGTGTCGGGGCAGGAGCATTTTCTAAACCAGGTACAGCGGAAAATGGCGGAGGCGGCATGGGCGGCAAAGTACAGCCCAGTGCAATACTTGTAATAAAAGACGGTGAATCCAAGCTTGTCAACGTAAAGAACCAGGATGGCCTTACAAAAATACTTGATATGGTTCCTGAGCTTATTGAAAAGTTTGGAAAGAAGAAAAAGAACAACAGTGAAGATACACAGGACTATGATTATGATGAAGATTATGACGAAGAAGACTATATAGATGAAGAAGCAGATGAAGAACCATAATTATTTGTTACTATTCACGGCTGCACCGCTCATAGTAACAATTATTTACATGGGCATCCCGCTTCACTTAAATGGACTGGACAACGGTGCATATAAGCAGAAGCGGGTCTGTCTGTAATAAGCAATGGCACTTTTTGATTATAATTTTAAACGAGAGGCATAACTATGGATATTGATGGACGAATTAAAAAAATAATGGAAAAGATGGAGAAACTTAAAGAAAAAAATCCAGAGTTTCCATGTGGCGCTTTTCCGCCTGAATGGGATAAGCCACTTAAAGAAGAACAGGTTGCAAAGTTTGAACAAAAAAATGGCATAAAACTGCCTGAAGATTACAGAAGGTTTATAACAACAATAGCTGGAAGTGGCTCACAGCCGTTTTATGGATTAAGCAGCATTTTTGACAGGGATATTAATGATGTAGATGTAAGTAAAAAATTTATATACACAATAGATAATCCACTAGATATGTATAATTATTTAGAAAAAGGATACTATGAGCTTGATGATGATTATGAGGATGCAGGTTTTGTGTGGCTGTGCCATGAAGGGTGCGGTATGTACAGCATATTAATAGTTAATTCTGATGATAAAGATACATATGGAACTGTCTGGTATTATGACCTTGCTAATGATGCAGGAATTTTGCCACTGGTAAATCCAGCTAATAAAAAGACAATGAATTTTCTTGACTGGCTTGAATATTATGTGGATAGAACTTTAGAGCTTAGTGATGATGAATTCTTTGGATATGGTGAGCTGGCATGTGGTTATGCGGAAAGGTGATTCTGTTTAGATGAAGCACGCAGTGGTGCATAA
>DKXQ01000269.1 GCA_002493085.1 Lachnoclostridium sp. UBA7122 | reverse complement strand
CTTTTATTCCCTTTATACCATGCTGCCATTACAAGTTTTTGGTACTCCTGTATTGAGAGATCAATTTTTTCAGGCGCAAAAGCATCATTTTGTATGTGGTAAAGTTTTACATTGAGTCCATACCAACCAAGATAATCAAATAGTCTGTTTGCTGCTATAAGAAATGAATTGATACTGGATAATTTATACCCTTTATCTACTCTTAGATTTTCTTTAAAGTTAAGCATCAGTTTTCTTGTAATTTCTTGTTCATTTGCGTAATTCATCAATTTTCTGATATCGCATATATACTTATCTATTGTTGCTTTACTTTTTTCTTCCTCTATTAAATATTCTTTGTAATCTTCAAGTATCTGTTCTGTAATAACATATGACATATAAATAATCATCCTTTCTCAAATTTTGACTGTTCCATATCACGCTGGTACTGTTCGATGCATTTTTCAAGTTCTGGTATTTCAGAAGCTACACCATAACAGAGATTTTCTAACTTTACCATGTTGCCCACAGGACTTGCAGAAAGTTCTGTTTTATAGTCGGTCTTTCCTCACAGTACCATATTATTCATTCCGATAAAGTTTTTTTCTACCAGAAGTTCAAATCCTTTATAAGTTCCAATATGGCTGATTTCTCCATTTTTGCATTGGCTGGCTACTGAAGCATAAGCGTTTCGCCATCTGTGCGTTCTGTACATTTTTTGCTGTTTCCTGCTGTGTCTATGATAATCGCAAAGTCTGGTTCTGCAATAAGTACCATCTCTGCCACTTTTGTGTCCTCTTTCATAAGCAATACAATAAATTATTATTAGTTGCAACTAAAAACAGTTACATATTTTTTGTTCAAATGATATATTATAATAAAACAACAAATAGTAAAACTGCATCACACAGATTGCAATATCTAGATATAATGCCAGTTGCGATACTTGTTTATCACTAAAGGAACTGAACTACTCTCTTTTATCATATTTTGGATATGAAGTGATAAATTTCCATAAACCACATCCAAATGGAATATTAAAACGATATGTATTAGAGCAGGTTATAGAAAAACTAAGAAAGAATGGTTTATATGAGCAATTTATTATCATATAAGAATTATAATGGAACAGTTGAATATTCCAGAAAAGACAACTGTCTTTTTAGAAAAATTATAGGAATAAAGTCTTTATTATCCTATGAAGGAAGCTCTGTACAGGAACTGGAACAGGATTTTAAAAATGTAATTGATGATTATCTGGCAGACTGCAAAGAAAGAAATATTGAACCTGAACAACCTTATAAATAATCAAAACACGACAGAAAATTGGACAGAATAGGCGCAATAAGCCTGCCTGTGACTACTGTATCACAAGCAGGCTTACATTAACAAAATCCTTTATTTTTTTCTGGTTTGTATCTTTTTGTGGACTTCTATTCCACAACTATTATATTTGTAAGTTTAAGTCCATTTTAATCATCCCTGATAATTTTTATTAATTTTATCTAAAAGTTATGGCCTTTAATGACTGTGTACCTGTTATGCTTTACTCACACATACATAATGCAGTCTTCACTATAATATGGGAGCAGCGAATCATGTGTAACCAGTTTTAAATTTTCATATTTTGCCTGTGCCAGTAATATCCTGTCAAATGGATCATTATGCTTTGGCGCAGTTACTGGTCTTTCTAATGTTTTTATTAAAAATACATGTTCATTCTTTACAGGCAACTGGACAAATCCCGTCTTCTGGCATAATCTAACAAATGTTTCCTCTGGTACAGGCATCTGTTCTGGACGGATTTTGTGCTTGATTGCAACTTCCCATACAGAAGCTACACTATAAAACACTTCATTACTGTTAGATTCAAGAAGTTTTATAACCTCTCCAGATAATTTGTCTGTATCAGCAACAGACCATAATGCAATATGGGTATCTAATAAAATTTTCATCTTCCTTTTACTCTGAACATTTCTAATATTTCATCATTGCTCCCATCTATATCGTCTGGAATTGTATACTGTCCATTTGCAATGCCTAATGTTCTTTTAGTTCCAGATGATGGCAGGTGCATCTGGAAAGGCATTGCTCTTTCTTCAACACTCTGTTTTGCAAATATTCTTACTGCCTCTGCAAATGATGTCCCTAATTGTTTATAGAGTAATTCTGCCTGTTCCTTTAGTTCTGAATCCATCCTTACTTGCAATATAGCCTCTTTAGCCATAATAATCCCTCCTTTGTAATACTATTATAATACTAATGTATTACTTTATCAATCTTTTTGTTTAAATTTTCTACATACTTTAAATGTCCAAAAAGTTAGAACAAATCACTATATGTACCTGTCCTGATTAATTTCAACATAAGAGTTTCATTGACAATCTTATAAACCAGTAACCAGTCTGGCTCTATGTGGCACTCACAAAAGGAAAATTACCTTTTCAAGTTCTTTGGGATTACACCACATAAACGTAAACCTAAGTAAAAAATGCCCAAAACAAGGCTTTCAGATGCTTTTAATATAGGAAATTCATTAAAAATAAAAAAATCATGACAAACTCTTTTTTTAGTGTAAAATAATATTGCTAATAATTTTCACAGAAAAGAAGATTATCATGAATTTACAAAATAATTTTAGCAAACAAAATAAAAATTTACAAGACGTTTTAAAAAAGTGGCGGGATAAACGCATGAACTAAAACTCTTTATTTTATCATTAATGGTTAATTTGCCAATAAAATTTGATAGATTCTTAAACAGATTACATAATATCTATATATTAAAAATACAAAAATATGTTAAATCCCAGAAAACATTTCTGCATACCTGCGTTTCATCTTTACTCCATTCTTGATCTCACATTCTGGAAGTTCCTCACCTAACAATTGTTTCACCCGTAAATAAGGAAGATTCATACCACCTTCCATGAAAATTGCCATAGTTGCAGCAACACGGGGATTTATTTCCATTAAGACAGGTTCATCTTTCCTATTATACTTAAAATCTAAATCAGCATTTCCATCAAGTTTGAGTTTTTCAATTATCTCTCTAGCAATATTATATGCTTTTTCATCATGAAACAATGTAGCCTCCATCGGAATGCTTGCTGTAATCGAATTACTCTGTCGTGCAGCCATGTACAAAATTTTCCCATGGTCTGCTACTAAATCAATTGAAAATTCTTTGCCTGGCAACGCTTCCATTACCATCATTTCTGGCATTTTTTCCTTCTCGTTCAATATTACTTCCAATTCTTCATAAGAAATATAGAATGAATTTGGTTTTTCTCTAAATAGGATATCAAAGCGGGATTTTGAAGGATCAACAATACGAATCCCTCTGCTTCCGCTCAACTCTGTAGCCTTAATACATACGGGATTCTTAGGATATCCCACATATTCAAATGCTTGTTTTAATTCATTTGCATTTTTTATCAAACAAAACTTTGGAACTTTCATTCCATTATTCCTCATAAATTCGTATAACTTAAACTTATTGTTCGTAATCTCTACCGATTCCCTATTAGAAATGGATACTATTGTCCCAATCTCCTGAAAACGTTTTTGATTATCAATCAGCGGCATTAAGTCTGCAGACATCACAGGAATTACAATATCAGCTTTTTCATTTTTGCATATCTCCAACAACCTATCCACATAAGCAGGATCAGTTGCCGCAGGAACCTTGTAATTTATGTCCATCATCTGAAATATAGTAGGATCATCACTCATGTCTGCGCCTACAAGACGAATATTTCGTTCTCCATTTTCTCTGAAACACTTAACTAGGCCAGGCATATACTGATTGCCTGCAGCTGTAATCATTATCGTTAAATCATTCATATGTACAAATAACCTCCTCCGTTGATTCTGCTCTTTTAATAATACTTCCATTCGAAGAAATCATATAGCAATTAGGTTTAATAAAGGGAGGTTTTGATACATTAGAATAACCTCCGGCATTATCAAATATTATATAATCACCAACAGAAATACTGCCACTGAAATCTTTATATAAAACGTCATGTTCCAGGCATGTATAACCTACACAATCCGCATCTGACACATTTTCTTTGTTCTTTGATTCACTAATAATCTGTATTGGAAGATTTTTCAGTTCACATATCTCTCCTATATTATGTTTACTTCCGTTTAATACAATAAAGGTTTTTCCTTTAATGTGTTTTATTGATAATACTTTACTAATAAAGCTTATATACTTATTGATTAATGTTGTGCCAGGTTCAGTGAACAAAACAGGTTTATCATCTCCTGAGAAATGATCTGCAAAAGGTCCTGCTACTGCTTCTGCATACTCCTCATATGATGGAATATCCGATTCAAATTGGACAGATAATGAAGGATTCATTTCACCAAACATTCCACTACCAAGGCTGATATACTCAGGTTGTCTTGTAAAATACTTATCAGCAATTTCTATCATCTTGGTTGCCCGTTTTTTCCACGCATCAATACTACGAGATCTTCCAATATGGCAATGTATACCAATTATTTTTGCATTAGGAACAGTTTTTACCTTGTCAAAGACAGCTTTTAAATCGCTTTCATCTATTCCAAACCGTGAAATGAATCCCTGTCCGATATCAATATTTACTCTTAAGCCAAAATTATATATATATTGAGGATTCTTTTTTGCATAAGAAAGAATTCTTTTCAACTCCTCAAAATTATCTACATTCGCCATTCCTCCATTCAGAATAAAACCTTCAAGAAGTGATTCCTTACATGGTCCGTTAAAAACTATGTGCTTATCTTCATTGCCAACTTTTCTGGCAATTGTTAATTCCATATCAGAAACAACTTCAGCATAGCCGCCTAAATTCTTTACTAGTCTGCCAATGTAAGGAGCATAATTTGTTTTATATGAATAAGAAATCTTATAATTATTGTAGACCTTCTTTAAACATTCCTCAAAATGTCTATAATTCTTAACAAATGCATCCTCATCAAAAACATATAGTGGAGAGGCAAATTGTGATTCGTATTTTTTTACTGTTTTTACATCAAATTGCATAATTTGTCATACCCCATCTCTATTCTTAAAATCTCATATGCCTCAGCGTATTTCTTTCCAATTTCATAACCCCTGAAACCACATCTGGCATAAACGCCTTCAATCCAATCCTCAGCTCCAAACTTATTATATTCAGATTTATGTTCCCGAAGAGATGCAAGTTTCTTATTAATTGTCTGCTCAATGTCCACGTATAACTGCGGTCTGAATGCCACATAACTTCTTCCAGATGGAGTAATTGGTTCATAGAAAAATACTGTATTCCGACGTCTTGCAGCTGCCACAGTAGCATTACTTACACCGACATGAGCCTGATGTGTATCAAAAGGGTGATGCGTGAATATAACATCTGGATTATAATCAACAATACAAAGATCGATTGCATTTACAACATCTGACCTCCAAGGAATATCTTTTGCCGGGAAGTCAAGTATCTCAATTTTTTGAATACCCAATATATGCAAAGCATTTGTGCCTTCTTCCACAGCAGTTTCATCAGAACGTTGCATTTTTCCTTCTTTGTTTTTATAGCCTGACTTACTCATAATAAGTGTCTTTACTTCATGTCCAGATTCAACAGCTTTTGCTAATGTTCCTCCACATGCAATTTCAATATCATCAAGATGTGCTCCCACAGCTAAAATTTTCATGTTAATTCCTCCTGCCGTTTCCAGCGGCACAAATAGTAATTCTTATTAATGTATTTTTTATCATTATCTTTTTATAATTCTATAAGCCAATCAATAAAATTCCTTACTGCACCATCACCACCTTTATTTTTAGCTACAAAATCAACAAAACTAATTACTTCTTTTGCAGCATCTTTAGGGCAGCCTGTAATACCTTTGGCTTCTTTCACTTTTATCATACATGGAATGTCATTAATATCATCACCAATATAAGCAACTGTTGAAAAATCTGGTGTTATAGTAAAAAGTTCTTCTAATTTAT
Source organism: Lachnoclostridium sp. UBA7122 (assembly GCA_002493085.1). Taxonomy (GTDB): domain Bacteria; phylum Bacillota; class Clostridia; order Lachnospirales; family Lachnospiraceae; genus Butyribacter. The sequence goes on along the minus strand of DKXQ01000269.1, from coordinate 410 downwards.
TGCTTATTCCCTGATGAATATCAGAAATTCCTATTTCTTTGCAGCGGTTCAATACGATATCAGATTCTCTCCCAGTTATAATAACAGGAATAATACCAGATGGAATTAAAATATTTTGAATACCACAACCATCTTTAATAGAAAATGCTTTCATAATTTCACCATTATTTCCCATATATATTTTTCCATCAGTTAATGTTCCATCAACATCCATTACTAAATATTTTATTTTTGTTTTGTCCATATATCACTTACCTTTCTGTTAAGCATTTCATAACTTCTTTGTATAGCAGCAATTAAAACTATTGATAATATTGAAAGTAATACTGGAACTATTGGATTATTACTAAATACAAAATAAATTTTTGATTTAAAAGCAGCTTCATCAAATTTAATAATTCTAATATATT
>DKXQ01000204.1 GCA_002493085.1 Lachnoclostridium sp. UBA7122 | reverse complement strand
TGTTTGTTACTATGAACGGCATAGGCCGTGAATAGTAACGTATAATTTGCATCTGCAGGCATAAGATATATTAAGTATTTAATGAAAGGACGCTATGGCGTTATAAAAATTTATGTCTGTGCAGAAGCAGTTAGAAAGAGATTGTACAGAAGCTGCAGAATGGAATATAATATGCCATTATGATACAGGAAAAGAGCCAGCAGATTTTATGGAATGTATGGCTCTTTTTATGCTGGAAAGTGAACAGGGATGGGATTCATGTTTCAGGCCAGTTATTGAATATGGTTCTTCATGCCATAATAGTGTATCCATGGGAGGCAGCACAGTATGAAATGTGGAATTTATCTGCGTATTTCCAAAGAAGAAGAGTTTTCAGGCGGAGAAAGCAATAGCATTGCAGGGCAGCGTATAATAATAAAACAATTTATGGAAATGCATAAAGAAATGGAACTGGCTGGAGAGTGGTGTGACGATGGATACAGTGGAACCACATTTGACAGGCCAGCGGTCAATGAGTTACTGCAAAGTGTTTATACGGGCAGTATAGAATGTATTATAGTAAAGGATTTATCAAGGTTTGGAAGGGATTACATACAGACAGGAAGATATATAAAGTATATCTTTCCAAAGCTTGGAGTAAGATTTATCGCTGTATGTGACAATTACGACAGTAAAAACAGCAGCTTTATGGAAGATTCGCTTCTTATGCCTGTGTTAAACCTTATTAATGATGCTTATTGCAGGGATATTTCTAATAAGGTACGCTGGCAGCAGGTGGCAAAAAGAAAGCAGGGTGTGTATATAGGGGCTTTTGCAGCTTATGGATATTGTAAATCAGAAAAGGAGCACGGAAGGCTTGTTATAGATAAAAATGTTGAACACATTATAAGGCAGATATTTAATATGCGCCTTAAGGGCAATTCTGCTGAAAAGATTGCCGCCAGGTTAAATTTTATGAAAGTTCCGTCACCTCTTGCATATAAGCGGTTAAGTAAAAGCAGGTATACAACTTCATTTGCAAAAAGACAATATACAAAGTGGTCACCTGTTGCAGTAAGACGGATTTTATCTAATGAACTGTATACCGGGGTACTGCTGCAGGGCAAAGATAAAAAAATTAGTTATAAGCTGGATACAAGAAAGAAACTTCCAAAAGAAGAGTGGATACGTGCAGAAGGGGCAGCAGATGCTATTATCAGCAGAGATATATTTGAAAAGGTGCAAGCTATGGATTTAAGGAAAAAAGGAGATGCTTAGGGTTAAGATGCGCACAGGCATTTATGCAAGGGTATCAGTAAGGCATTTTAATGACAAGGATTTAACTATTGAAAACCAGATTCTTATTGCAGAAGGCTTTATCAGGGAAAATGGCATGCAATGTGTGCAGATATACAAAGACAGCGGGTTTTCAGGGCTGGATTTTGAAAGGCCAGCTTTTAAAAAACTTATGGATGATATAAAAAAGCACAAACTTGATGCCGTAGTTGTAAAAGACTTTTCAAGGCTTGGCAGAAATTATATAGAAACAAGTGAGTATATAGAAAAAATTTTCCCTGAATATGGTGTACGGTTTATTGCGGTTTCGGATGGCTATGACAGTATAGATGGCAACAGGGATGCTTTTATGACAGGAATTAAAAATATTGTCAATGAGTGGTATGCAAGAGAATCAGGCAGAAAGGTTTCTGCTGCAAAACAGTATCAGAAATCAAAAGGCGGATATGTGGGCAGCGTTGCCCCATATGGCTGCCATGCTATTGTAAAAGATGGCATACGGATACTTGAAAAGTCTGAAACTATGGAAGTTATAGAAAAGATTAAGGAGCTTAGGGATAAAGGCTATACCTCTGCTGAAATAGCAGAGTGGCTGGACTGCCATAGGATAAACAGGCCTTCAGTTTACAATGCCACAGGTGAGGTATACTGCACAGGCACCAGTTTTAAAAAGTGGGATGCAGGGAGTGTAAGAAGGCTTTGGGGAACACACACCAGCGGGGATAACCACACGGCTTAAAACTATCTCGCCTGTTTCCTGCGTGTCCTTTATCTCGCTCTCTGCTATTTTCGGCGGATAATTTCCATACAGGGTATGTGGCGGGATTACATATAGTTCTTCACTTTCACCGACAGAATCATCCATAGGCATAAGTGAAACATCCTGCAGGGCTGTCTGGCCAGCAAGTATTTCTGCGCCTGAAACTTCTACTGTTTCAAAACCGGGCGCAGATATACGTATATTATAAACTGAGTAAGGCTGTTGTGCAGCAGGTTCCATACTGTATTCAACTGGAGGCGCTGGGAGCGCAACAGGTTCAGTCTGGCCGGATATATCAGTTTCAACTTCTTCAATTATTTCATTGGGATTATTTTCATCAGTAATTTGTACTTTTGCACCTGCAATTGGTCTTGAAGCAATAACAGAATTTACATTAGCCCGGAAATACCCTTTATCTTCTGTCTGCTGTAATTTTATTGATGGCATGGCAATACCTCATTTCTGCGCCGCGCCGCGCATTATAAATTAGTTTTCTTATCATTTTATGCCAGTTTATGGAATCTGTTACGGTCTTATATACAGTTTTTAGCTAAAACTTTATAAAATAATGTTGCAAAAAACTGGATAATTCTATATTATAATAATGCACAGAATATATGCATAAGACAAAAGACAGAAAAATTGGAGGGATTATTATGAAGGCATATAAAGATATGGACAGAGATGAACTGCTTACATTGAAAGCAGCACTTGAGGAGGAATATAAAACACTGGAAGCAAAACACCTCAATCTGAATATGGCAAGAGGAAAGCCAGGGTTTTCACAGCTTGCGCTTTCCATGCCGATGCTTGATGTGGTGAACAGTGATTCTGACATGAGGACTATGCTTGGCAACGATACCCGCAATTATGGCGACCTGGATGGCATTGGCGAGAGCAGGTATCTTATGGCTGATATGATGTCTGTCGAAAAGGATAATGTTATTGTCTGTGGTAATTCAAGCCTGAATATTATGTATGATACAGTTGCACGTTCCATGACACATGGTGTCAATGGCTCTGTTCCATGGTGCAGGCTTGATAAGGTAAAGTTTTTATGTCCTGTTCCAGGTTATGACAGACACTTTAAAATCACCGAATTTTTTGGAATTGAGATGGTGAATATTCCGCTTTATGATGATGGGCCAGATATGGATATGGTAGAGAAATATGTTAATAATGATGCTTCTGTTAAGGGTATCTGGTGTGTTCCTAAATATTCAAACCCAACTGGCATTTCATATTCGGATGAAGTGGTAAGGCGTTTTGCCAGATTAAAGCCAGCAGCAGAAGATTTCCGTATTTACTGGGACAATGCTTACTCCATACATCATCTTTATGAAGATATCCAAGATGAGATACTGAATATATTAGATGAGTGTGAAAAAGCGGGCAATCCTGATATGGTTTATATCTTTGCATCAACATCAAAGATTAGTTTCCCAGGTTCAGGTATAGCTGCAATAGCTGCCTCACCTAAGAATATTGAATTTATAATGAGCCAGATGTCAATCCAGACTATTGGGCATGATAAGATTAACCAGCTCCGGCATGCAAGATTCTTTAAAGACATTGACGGGCTTAAAAACCACATGAAACTTCATGCAGAACTGCTGCGTCCAAAGTTTGCAGCAGTGTTAGATACACTGGAAAGAGAACTTTCAGGACTTGGAATTGGAAACTGGATTAAGCCAAGAGGCGGATATTTTATTTCATTTAATTCACTTCCAGGCTGTGCAAAAGATATTGTTGCAAAGTGTAAGGCACTTGGGGTAATATTGACTGGTGCAGGTGCTACATTCCCTTATGGCAAAGACCCAGAGGATTCAAATATCCGTATTGCACCGACATTTCCGACTCCAGAAGAGATGGAACAGGCAGCAGAAGTATTTGTGCTCTGTGTTAAGCTTGCAAGTGTAGAAAAGCTTTTAGCTGGAATGTAATATTAATTTAAGTAAAAATAATATAACACAGCCAGAATTCCTGATAAACAGTAAAGTTCTGGCTGTCTTACTTATTTTTAGTTCTTGCCGCCTGCCTTGAAATTATAGACAGGCTTTATAATTTTATCAATTTTTACAGTGCTGCCTATTGCCCCAGCGATATCTTCAAGCTTTCTGTATGCAAATGGGGATTCATCCAGAGTGTCCTTATTTATGCATACGGAATGTATTCCTTCCATTATTTTTTTAAATTCTGATACTGTATAGTGTTCTTTTACTTCTGAACGCTTGTAAATCCTGCCAGCGCCATGTGGTGCAGAACAGTTCCAGTCTTCATTGCCAAGTCCTGTACCAAGGATAACGCCATCACGCATATTTATTGGAATAATAACTTTTTCATCACTGGCGGCCCTTATCGCACCTTTTCTAAGTATAGGGGTTTTTCCTGAAAAATCAATATAGTTGTGGATGCAGGAGTAACTGTCAGTGATCCGCCACTTCATTCCTCTGGTGATTTCATCAATGATTGCTTCACGGTTTTTAGCAGCAAAGTCCTGCATAACTGACAAATCATGCAGATATTCTTCTAAAAGGCTGCCAGAAAGGCATGTCATTTCATAAGGAGCATGCCCGCCCTGTTTTTTCATATGTTGTTCATGCTGGCCTTTTTTCAGATAATATTCTGTCACCTCCAAACCAGTATGTCTGCTGCCAGAGTGGACAACAATATAGAAATTGCCATCATCATCTTTATCAATTTCTAAAAAATGGTTGCCTCCGCCAAGTGTTCCAATGCTTAAACTTGCGTTTGTGCTGTTAATTGCTTTATAACATAATAAAGCGCTAGTTCCGTCAGAGTGTCCAAGCCTGTGCGCAGTTTTGCGGATATTGCCGCCACATGGCACACGTTCACGTATAACAGTATCAAGTTTTTGAAATTCAATGTGTTTAGTTTTTATTTTTGCAATTGTCATGCCGCAGCCAATATCTGCCCCGACAAGGTTTGGCAGCAGTGAGTCTCCTACAGTCATTGTAAGTCCGATTGTACAGACTTTGCCAGGGTGTACATCTGGCATTACCCTGATTTTGCTTCCCTGTGCGCTTGGGTGGTCACAGAGCATCTGCAGCTGTTTTCTTGCATAAGTATCAATTGCATACTCCTGGTTATCTGTTGTATAGACAACAGCATCTGTGTATTTTCCATATATAGTAATCATATCTGCCTCATTTCTGTGTGGGCTGTGTTTTTCTAATTTGTGATGGTGTACACCCATACAATATTTTAAATGTTTTATTAAATAATTTCTGGTTTGTAAACCCATTTTTTTCCATAACCACCTGGACTGGGTCGTCTGTATGGATTAAATCATGGTATATATGCGCAGCACGCACCTGGTTCAGATAATTTAAAAAAGAAATGCCCATATTTTTTTTAAAAAACCTGCAGAAGTATTCTTTTCCAATTCCTAATAAATCTGCCACATCCTGTAAGCAGACAGGCTCTGTAAAATGCGCCTCTACATATCCAATTATATCCCTTATGCGGTTCATTGCAAATTTATCAGTATCGCCTGACAGTGGTACTGAGTCATTAGCAAAGTGCAGTATAAGATTTGAAATAACTTGTAATACAAGCCCTTCTGATTCCAGTAAAAAGGTCGGGGTGTTTTTCATATAAAGTTCAGTAACACTTTTAAGGCACTGGCACATTGAAAGATACACAGGAAAGAGTTCATCAGTTACCATATCAGGATAGCAGCATACCCGGTAATCCTGTATTTTGGGAAAATACCATTCCAGTGACTTTTTAGTAATATGGATGCATAAAAACATCGCACTGTTTCCTTTGTGCTCTGTGCTGTGTACTTTATTTGAATCAACAACAAGCAGTTGTTTATTTTTCTGGTGATAAGGGGTGCCCTCTATAAAAATATCTGATTCCCCATTTAACGGATAAAGTATTTCTAGTGCCTCATGCCAGTGCAAAGGTGAATACCCCTCCGACCTTGTATGAAAACCAATTTTTATATCCAGCGGGCTTGTTCCTAAAATAGCTTCATTATAAGGATGCATAAAACCTCCATTCTGTATAACAATGACATCTTTAATGTACATGAGAAATACAGAAAAGTCAATATAATGCAGATTGCAGATAGTGTAACTTTATCCGGATACTTTGGCATGGCGGTTTCAAATTTGTTCTTGACAAAGCAGTATTAAGTATATAAAATGAAAAAAGTTTTCAGTTTGTTTAAGGATGGTTTTATATGGATGATAGCAGATGCCTGGTTTCATGTGTCAATGCTGGTATTGGTTATGACAACAAGGCAATTTTAGAGAATTTTAATTTTGCTGTATTTGAAGGTGATTATATATGTGTAGTAGGAGAAAATGGCTCTGGAAAGAGCACGCTTGTCAAGACAATACTTGGGCTTATAAAGCCAGTAAGCGGACAGGTAAAACTGCATGAAACATTAAAAAATGGCGCTATAGGATATCTGCCGCAGCAGACACAGATACAGAAGCATTTCCCGGCAAGTGTTATGGAGGTCGTACTCTCAGGGTTTTTAAACAGTATGAAAGGAAGGCCGGTATTTAAAGCTGCCGAAAAAAGGGAGGCACTGAGAAATCTTGGCAGGATGGAGATTTCAAATCTCAGGAAAAGGTGTTATGGAGACCTTTCAGGCGGGCAGCAGCAGAGAGTACTGCTTGCAAGGGCGCTTTGTGCTGCTGAAAAAATACTTGTGCTTGATGAACCTGTTACAGGGCTTGACCCGGCCGCAGCCACAGCCTTATATGATATTTTACAGAAGCTAAATAACGAGGGCATGGCTATTGTAATGGTAACACATGATTTAAGAGGCATTGCAGACAGAGCTGGAAAGATACTACATATAAATGATGGCAGTTATTTTTATGGCTCTGCAGAAGAATATATGAATTCAGATTATGCAAAGATTTTTGGCTAGAATTGAGGATTTTTATGGATATAATTGTGCAGATGATGTCATACTCCTTTATAGTAAGGGCTTTTATTGTGGGGATACTCGTTTCACTCTGTGCTGCCCTGCTTGGGGTAAGCCTTGTACTGAAACAGTATTCCATGATTGGTGACGGGCTTTCACATGTTTCATATGGTGCGCTTTCTATAGCGGTAGCATGTGGAATTGCACCTCTGAAGCTATCTATACCAGTAGTTATAGCAGCAGCATTTGTGCTGTTAAGGATGAATGAAAATGGCATGATGAAATCAGATGCTGCGATTGCTGCAATGTCTGCATCAGCACTTGCAATAGGTGTTACTGTAACATCGTTTACCACAGGCATGACTACAGATGTATGTAGTTATATGTTTGGCAGTATACTGGCCATGTCACAGGAAGATGTAGTTTTAAGTGTTATTTTATCAGCAGTTGTCCTGATACTGTTTATATTTTGTTATAATAGTATATTTGCTGTGACATTTGATGAAAACTTTGCAAGGGCAACAGGAGTAAAAGTTTCTTTTTATAATACGGTGATTTCAGTCCTTACAGCGGTTACTATAGTACTTGGGATGCAGATGATGGGTGCTATGCTTATATCAAGCCTTGTTATTTTCCCGGCGCTTTCTTCAATGCGCCTGTTTAAGAGTTTTAAAAGTGTAATGGTATCCTCTGGCATACTTGCAGTAGTATGTTTTTGTATAGGAATAACCATATCATATATTTATTCAGTTCCTGCTGGTGCAAGTATAGTTATTGTAAATCTCTGTGTATTTATAGTATTCTTTTTAATACAAAAATTAAAACTATAGTACAGCCACTCAAAGACTTTTTTTAAAAATTTAAAAAAAAGACTTGCATTTTAAAATTATATATTATATAATAAGCAAGTACTTTGAAGAAACACTTTTAATTGATGGGCTATCGCCAAACGGTAAGGCACTGGACTCTGACTCC